>DATJBI010000066.1:0-28375 GCA_035515435.1 Anaerolineales bacterium | reverse complement strand
ATCATGCTGATCGTCTTCCTTGCCATCGCACTCTCTATCTTCACCCACACCAACGGGTTGCGCTTGTTCTGATGCGCGGCTGGGTGTGGGCGGCGCTGGTTTTATTGGCAGGCGTGCCCTCCGTTGTATTTGCGCAGGGGGCGACCTCCCCGCTGATCCTGGCGCCCACCGCGGGTCAGGTTTTGCAGGGGCAGGTCTCCATCGTCGGCACGACCGATGTTCCGGACTTTGCCTCGGCGGAACTGGATTTTGCCTACGCGTCCGACTCGACCCATAGCTGGTTCCAGATCGAGGCTTTTTCCGAGCCGGTCGCGAACTCCGCTCTCAGCGTATGGGATACGGCTTCGATCAGCGACGGCGATTACATTCTGCGTCTGCGCGTCACCCTGCTGGATGCTTCATTCCAGGACGCAACCGTCAGGGTCAGGGTGCAAAATCAAACACCGCTTCCAACCGTCTCCTCCACGGCCACGCCAACTGTCGCTCCTTCTCCGGCGCCCTCGGCTCCGCCTTCGACCGCCGCGCCCATCCTGATCCCGGCATCCCCGACTTCGACCTCGACACCCGTGTTCTCCACACCGACTACCCTTCCATCCAATCCGGTCGAAATACAGCCGAGTGAAATCTATGCTGGTGTGCAGCGCGGCGCCCTGGCCATCGTGGGCCTCTTCATTTTCTTTGGCATTCTCATGCGCCTGCGGCGTTCCTGAAACCGGATACCTGACACATGACCCTGGCAGTCTTTCTCATCATCGGTCTCGGCAATCCCGGCCGCGAATACCGGGACAATCGCCACAACGTCGGCTTCATGCTGATCGACCGGTTGATCGTCCGGCTCAACGCCCGCGGATTGAAACTGCAATCCAAAGCGATTGTGACGGATGCGGTTTACCGCGACCGTAAGCTCATCCTCGCCAAGCCGCAGACCTACATGAATCTGTCGGGTCATTCCGCGCAGGGACTGGTGCGTTTTTATAAGTTGCCTTTATCGAGTGTGCTGATCGCTCACGACGATCTTGATCTTCCCTTTGGCACGATCCGCATGCGCCCAGGCGGAGGTCCCGGCGGACAGAAGGGCGTCGCTTCAGCCATCGAACAGATCGGCACCCAGGATATTCCCCGCCTGCGAATTGGCGTGGGCCGCCCGTCCGGACGGATGCAGGCCGCGGACTATGTCTTGCAGGATTTTTCCAGGGCCGAAATGACGGAACTGTCCTCCATCCTCGACCGCGCCGCCGATGCCGTGTCGACTTTTGTAACGGATGGGCTGGATCAGGCCATGAACAAGTTCAACGGGGATGCCCGGGAGTCCTAATTCGAGAATCGGTGTCTGTCAAATTCGTTGTTCGAATGCAAATTCTCCTCGATAAAATTCGTGCCTTGTCCCAGTATCAGCAGCTGCTGATGCGAATTCAGGCCGGCCAGGAACTCCCCGGCTTGGGATTGCCGCGCGCCGCGCGCCTGCCGGTACTGGCCGCGTTGCATCAGGACCTAAATCAACCCATCCTGTTCATCACCGACCGCGCCGATCACGCCCTGTCACTCTTCGACGAGCTGGGGTTTTGGACCAGGTCGCCGCGCTTTCTGTTCGCGGAACCGAATCCGCTTTTTTATGAACCAGCGGGCTGGGGCGCGACCACGCGTGGCGAACGCCTGCAGGCCTTGACCGCCCTGGCGGCCTACCATCTGCCGTTCGTCGAAAAACCCGAGCTGGCGCCGATCCTCGTCGCTTCGGCGCGCTCGCTGATGACGCGGACCGTGCCGCGCCGCGATTATCTCAAGGCTTGCAGGATGCTGGCCCTGAATCAAGATGTGAAATCGGATGCTCTCTTGCGAAGCTGGTCTGGGATCGGATATCAGCGGGTCAACACTGTTTTGGAGCCCGGACAATTCTCCCAGCGCGGCGGGATTGTCGATGTATGGCCGCCGGCCGAAAAACTGCCCATCCGTCTGGATTTCTTCGGCGACGAGATCGAAACCATTCGCAGATTCGATCCCGCCTCTCAAAGAACTGTCCAGAACCTGGATTCGGTGCTGATTACGCCCGCCCGCGAATTCATTCTTCGAGGATCGGCGGGCGAGCATCAAGCATCGGACGGGCAGGCGGATTCGGATGCCCGACCCCCGGACCAGGAACTATCCGAATTTCACATCCCACTCCTTCATCCACAAGCTGCCAGTCTTCTAAGTTATCTGCCACTTAAAGCACTGGTGCTGATCGATGACGTATCGGTCGTGGAAAGCATGGTTTCGGAAGTGGAAGAGCAAGCCCTCAAGCTCCGGCAGGAAAGCATCCAGGAAGGTTTGCTCGCGCCGGATTTTCCGATCCCCTATATCACCTGGCCTGAACTGCTGGATGATCTCCACGACCACCCGCTGCTTGAGCTGGGCCATTCAACCGCTGCGCCGGTCAGTGAAGGGGGAACGCGCAGCAGTTTTTCTCACGATGAAAGGTTTGGCGGACGGCTGAAGCCTTTCATCGATTATTTGGCCGCGGTGCTCCAACGCGGGGAAGGGGCGGTCGTCGTCTCGCGGCAGGTGGAACGTCTGGAGGAACTCTGGAAGGAGACCTCGCAGGGCGAATCGACGGTGTCCTTCATTGAAGCCTCGTTGTCTGAGGGATTCATCCTGCGGGACGAATCCCAAGCCCCGATTCACTTAATTACCGATTCTGAAATCTTTGGATGGGAACGGCCGCAGCCGCGCAAGAAACAGCGCGAAGTCGCTGAGACGCCCGAGTCGGTGTACGCCGATCTGCAGACGGGGGATTACGTCGTTCATATTGATCACGGTGTGGGACGTTTTGTCGGATTGGTAGCACGCAATTTGGACGGGCACGAGCGCGAATTTCTTGCGGTCGAGTATGAGGGCGGTGGACAATTGTACGTGCCCGTCCATCAGGCGGACCGCTTGACGCGCTATGTCGGGGCGGAGGGCGTGGAACCCGCGCTGGATCGCTTGGGCGGCCAGGAGTGGCACGAGAAGAAGAGCCGCGTCAAGGAAGCCGTGCTGGAAGTCGCGCAGGAGATGCTGGACTTGTACGCCCGCCGCAATGTCGTGCAAGGCTACGCGTTCAAGCCGGACACGCAATGGCAAAAAGAGCTGGAGGATTCGTTTCCCTACATCGAGACCGAAGATCAAAAACGGGCCCTGGCGGAGATCAAGCGCGACATGGAATCGCCCCGCCCGATGGATCGGCTGCTGTGCGGCGATGTGGGTTATGGAAAGACCGAGGTCGCGCTGCGCGCCGCCTTCAAGGCCGTGATGGATGGCAAGCAGGTGGCGATCCTGGTGCCGACCACCGTGCTGGCGCAGCAGCATTATGAGACTTTTTCACAACGTCTGGCTGCGTTTCCGATAAAAGTTGAGATGCTTTCGCGCTTTCGCTCGCCGCGCGAGCAGGATGAGATTTTGCTGGGGCTTGCGATTGGCGAGATCGATATCGTCATCGGCACGCACCGCCTGATCTCCGCGGACGTTCAGTTCAAAGAACTCGGTCTCGCCATCATCGACGAAGAGCAACGTTTCGGCGTGACCCACAAGGAGCATCTTAAAAGGCTGCGCACCGAAGTGGATGTGCTGACGCTCACTGCCACGCCCATCCCGCGCACCCTGTACATGGCGCTGACCGGCGTGCGCGATATTTCCAATCTCAATACGCCGCCGGAGGAGCGTTTGCCAATCGTCACGCATGTTGGACCGTATTCGCCGAAGCTGGTGCGGCAAGCCATCCTGCGTGAACTCGAACGCGGCGGACAGATCTTTTTTGTGCACAACCGCGTCAATACGATTGAGGCGATCCAGGCGCATCTCCGCCAACTGGTGCCCGAAGCGCACGTGGACGTCGGTCACGGACAGATGCCGGAGCATGAGCTGGCTGACGTGATGCATCGCTTCAACGCGGGCGACACGGATATTTTGCTTTCGACGACGATCATCGAATCGGGACTCGATATTCCGAACGCAAACACCTTGATCGTGGATCGCGCGGATACTTTTGGACTGGCTCAACTCTATCAATTACGCGGCCGGGTCGGCCGGGGAGCGGCGCGGGCCTACGCGTACTTCTTCCGCCACCGCAAGCTTTCCCCGACGCTTGAAGGCCAACAGCGGCTCGAGGTCATCGCTGAAAACGCGCAGCTCGGCGCGGGCTATTCGATCGCGATGCGCGATCTGGAGATCCGCGGGGCAGGTGAATTGCTGGGTACGCGCCAGCACGGGCATATTCAAGCGGTCGGCTTTCATCTTTATACAAGGCTGCTGGCCGATGCCGTGAGACGCATACGGATTGCGGCCGGGAACGGCCGTCGCCCGGAGCTGGCCGAAGGACGGCTTGCAATTCAACTGGCAAGTTTCAATCAACCTATCTCGATGCCGGTCAACGTGGATCTGCCCCTGGCGGTTGGCATTCCCGCCAATTACATCGCCGATCAGGATTTGCGTTTGCGTCTCTACCGCCGCATCGCGGACCTGCGTGATGAGGCCGAGATCGAGGCCCTTGCAAACGAATTCAGTGACCGCTTTGGCGAACTGCCGGAAATGGTCCAGCATCTCTTCTATCAAATGCGCGTGAAGTTGCGCGCCGAGCGGGCCGGCCTGGCATCGATTGGAATGGAAACAGGGCAGATCGTGCTGCGTTATCCATCTTCAGCCAACGGCAATGAAGAGAAACGGCTGCACGATCTCAGCCCATTGATCCGCGGCGGCAAAGGCGCGTACTGGTGTATGTTTGCAAAAGATGATGATTGGAAGCAGAGACTGCTGGAAGTGCTGGACCAACTGGTTGAAAATCCAGGAGCGGCCCAAGGAAGCCGCGGGGCCGGTCCTGCGGCGTCCACCGAGCGTTATCGTTGAAAATCGATCATCCCGCTTGAGTCCCTGGCCGGCTCGCGGCAGGGAGGCACTCGTAAATTCCGAGCCCCTCTGATAATTCCAGCCCTCGCAAACCACGCCGCCGATCGGTGCTCGCGCTCCTGGGCCGGTCCTGTCATGCTGCACTTTTCCTGTTCCATCGTCCCATCTTCCGGTTGACAAGAGCTCATAGAGAAAGGCCAGGCTGCCGAATCCCGATGCGAACGTCCCGCGCATCCGGAGCGCGCCACCCCCGATCGCCATCAGTCAGCCCGGCGCGATCAGGACGACCGTCCACCAGCCGCGCGGGCTCGAGGGGCCGTTCATATATCCGGCATGTGCCACTGCGGCCATCAGGATCGCCAACCCTGGAATGCCAAAACGGGCGGACGCGTTGCGGCAGGCAAATTCCTTGTATCTGGCCTGGTGCGCCCTCTCGCGTGAACAGAATAGACGCAGCGCCAAGAATCCCGGCGCAGTCACCACAATCTGACTGTCAATGCTCCAGGCGGGGATGTTGTTGAGAGCACAAAGTACAACGTGGGCAGCACGAACCAGCCCAACACCGCCAATCCGACTCATGCGCGGCCGCGCCGCGTGCTCAGTCTGCCAGATGCCGGCGGAGTTGCTTCAGGCCTTTCAGTTCCATTTCCACCTCCGACAGCTTTGGCCGCCCGGCGACCCTGCAAGGGATCAACGCAGCCCCTTCGAACTCCTCAAGGGCGCCCGGGCTGCGGGATCGGCCCGCGCTGATCAATGTGCCGTGTATTGAATCGCGCAGCGTGAGGAGCGGAGAAAGCGAGTGGGCCGCTGGCCGTCGGGTCGGAGCGCGGCGGACATAACTCTTCCGATCGGTCCGTCGGCCAGCGCCGCCTGGCATGCAAGATTAGCGCGTGCTCCTTTTGGTTTCGACGGACTGACCTTCTCTGGTTGCCGTGGCAACTCCGGGAATGGTTCGCTTGCGGTAGATGTCGTAATCCGGGACAAGGCGGATGTATTCGCTGTCCATCAATGGGGATGAAATCATGAAGTCGGCCGAGGAGCGGTTGCAGGCAATCGGGATGTTCCAGACCGCCGCCATCCGCAGGAGCGCCTTGACGTCCGGATCGTGCGGCATCGGTTCCAGCGGATCCCAGAAGAAGATCAGGAAGTTGATCTCGTCGCTCACGATCATTGCGCCGACCTGTTGATCGCCGCCCAGGGGGCCGCTCTGCAGTCTTGTGATCTTAAAACCCAGCTCGCGTTCCAGCATTTCGCCGGTGGTTCCGGTTGCAAACACCTCGTGATGCGCCAGCAGGTCGCGGTTGAACTTGGCCCACTCCACAAGGTCCTGCTTCTTGTTGTCGTGAGCTACCAGCGCGATCCTCTTATCGGGCTTCATCGTGATCTGATTGTTGCTCATGGGAGCCGTCCTTTCTCTGAATGAGTATAGCAGGTTATCGAGCTTATAATCAGACCCATCCCTGAGGAGACGAGTATATGCTTGCTCATTTGAAAGATTTGCTCATCGGACCGGCCCTGCCGACGGCCTCGGCGGGGCGCAAGCGGTTGAACAAGATCCGGGCGCTGGCGGCATTCTCTCCGGATGCGCTGGCCTCGATCGCCTATGCCAATCAGGAAATCTATCTCGGGCTGGTGGTTGCAGGTACGGCGGGGCTGGCGTATGCCTGGCCGATCAGCATCGCCATTGGAAGCCTCCTGGCGATCGTGGCGCTCTCCTACTTCCAGACGGTTCATGCCTATCCATCGGGCGGCGGATCCTATATTGTTGCCCGTTCAAACCTGGGGCTTATTCCCGGTCTGATCGCCGCGGCGGCCCTGTTGATCGATTATCTGCTGAACGCGGCGGTCAGCCTTACCGCGGGGGTGGCCGCGATCGCTTCGGCGTTTCCGGGACTCTGGCCGTACCGCGTGGGCATTGCACTTTTTCTGCTCCTGGTCATTACGCTGCTGAACCTGCGGGGTCTGCAAGAGACGGGGACAGCCATGGCAATCCCCGTCTATTTTTTTGTTGCCACGTATCTGATCATGATTGTTTTTGGCTTTATCCGCCTTGCGAGGGAGGGCCCGACTTCGCTGAGCACTGTCTCCGTCCCCGTTCTTCAACCGCTGTCTCTGTTCCTGGTTTTGCACGCTTTTTCCACGGGCAGTACCGCGCTGACCGGTGTCGAAGCGATCAGTAACGGCGTTCCGGCTTTTGAATCGCCGGAATCCAGGAACGCCGGCCGGACCTTGATGATCATGGCGTTCCTGATGGCGACCCTTTTCCTTGGAACCATTGCGTTGACGCGTTTCTTCGCGGTCACGGCCGGCACCCAGGAAACAATTCTCTCTGCCCTGGCGCGGCGGCTGGTGGGCACGGGCCCGTTTTATTTCATTGTCCAGTTTGCCACGCTGGCAATTTTGACGGTGGCGGCCAATACAAGTTTTGCAGGCTTCCCGCGGCTGGCGGCCATCCTTGCCCAGGATGGTTTTCTGCCGCGCCAGTTGAGCAGTCTCGGTGATCGCCTGGCCTTTACCAACGGCATCGTCCTGCTGAGCGGAGGAACGGCGGCGCTGATCATTTTGTTCGGCGGTGACTCGCATTTGCTCGTGCCGCTTTTTGCGGTGGGTGCGTTCCTGGCGTTCACCCTTTCACAGGCGGGGATGGTTCTGCATTGGCTCAAGGAACACGGCCCGGGCTGGTCGTGGAAATCCCTCATCAACAGCTTTGGAGCGCTGGCGACCGGCACGACCTTGATCGTGGTCGCAGTCAGCAAATTCGTGGACGGTGCCTGGATTACGATCCTGCTGATCCCGCTTCTGGTGGCGGCATTTCACCGTGTTCATCTCCATTACCAGGAAGTGCGGCAACAACTCTCTCTGCATGGTTTGCCTCCCTCGTTGAAACCGGTTAGCCCGGCCCGGGTGGTTGTACCGATCTCGGGGGTGCATCGCGGCATGGTCAACGCCGTGATATTTGCCCAGTCGATCTCCCCGAATGTGACCGCCGTCTTTGTCGAGATGGAACCCGGCTCGGGTTCGCGCGTGACCGAAGAGTGGCAGCAATGGTGGCCGGACATCCCGCTGGTTGTCGTCCCTTCGCCCTTTCGGTCTCTGATCCAGCCTCTCCTGGAATATTTTGAAAGGACAGATGCCGAACATAATGATGGTCAATTGGCGGTGGTGGTCCTGCCGGAATTTGTCACGACCACCTGGTGGCAGAATCTGCTGCACAATCAGACCGCATTTCTGCTGAAAACGGCACTTCTCTATGGGCGCCGTAAATCTGGGCTGGAACGGGTTGTGATCGACGTACCCTATCATCTGCGCCCGCGCTGAGCGGCTTGCGTTTGGAGCGGAGAGCCTGCCGCCGCTCGTAAATCGGGCCGGCACCGCTCCTTTGTGTTATAATAGAACGCACGTTCTTATGGAACAGGAATCCCATGACCTTTAAACTTCAGGCTCCCTTCATACCCACCGGCGATCAACCCGAGGCGATTGAACAGCTGGTGGATGGTGTCCGCCGGGGGATGCGGAACCAGGTTCTGCTCGGGGCGACCGGGACCGGCAAGACGTTTACGGTTGCCTCGGTCATTCAGGAACTGCAAATGCCCGCGCTGATCATGGCACATAACAAGACCCTGGCCGCGCAGCTTTATGCTGAGTTCCGGGAATTCTTTCCCGAAAATGCGGTCGAGTATTTTGTCTCCTATTATGATTATTATCAGCCCGAAGCGTATGTGCCTCGGCACGATCTATATATTGAAAAGGAAACCGAAATCAATGACGAGATCGAACGTTTGCGCCTCGCCGCCACGATGGCGCTGGTTTCGCGGCGCGATGTGATCATTGTCGCTTCGGTTTCTTGTATTTATGGTTTGGGCAATCCGGAAGAGTTTGGCAAGGGCACCGTGACGCTGCAGGTGGGGGAGATCTATCGGCGCAACGCACTGATTCGGCAGCTCGTCGAATCGCAGTATCAGCGCAACGATATGGAACTGCGTCCGGGCACCTTCCGCGTGCGCGGCGACACCCTGGAGATCATCCCCGCCTACGAAGATAAGCGTGGTTTCCGCATCACGTTCTTCGGCGATGAAGTCGAACGCATCTCGCAGTTGAACCCGCTGACGGGTGAAATCCTGGCGGAGCCGAACGAAGTCTCCATTTATCCGGCCAAGCAATATCTTACCGATTCGGATCGCATGAAAGAATCGATTGCTGAAATCGAGAAGGAGCTGGAAGAACGGGTTGCCCTCTTCAAGGCGGAAGGGAAACTGCTCGAGGCTCAGCGCATTGAACAACGCACACGCTACGATCTGGAGATGCTGAAGGAAGTCGGGTATTGCTCCGGCATCGAGAATTACTCGCGTCATCTCGATCATCGCCCGGCTGGCACCCATCCGTGGACGCTGATTGACTTCCTGCCCAGCGATTATCTGCTGATCATTGACGAGAGCCACATGTCCGTTCCGCAGATCCGCGGCATGTATAATGGCGACCGCTCGCGCAAGGAGACGCTGGTGGAATATGGTTTTCGTCTGCCCAGTGCCCTGGATAATCGCCCTCTCCGGTTCAACGAGTTTGAGAAGTCCATGGGTTACACGATTTACACGTCCGCTACGCCGGGTCCGTATGAGATGGGGCGTGCCGAACAGGTTGCAGAACAGATCATCCGCCCGACCGGCCTGGTTGATCCGGAGGTCGAGGTGCGGCCAAGCCGAGGGCAGGTGGATGACCTGATCGCTGAGATCCGCCGGCGGGTCGAGCGAGGCGAGCGCATCCTGGTCACGACCCTGACCAAGCGCATGGCTGAGGACCTGTCCGATTACCTGATGGAACTCGGGATCAAGGTCCATTATCTGCATTCGGAAGTGGAAACCCTGGAACGGGTCGGGATCTTGCGCGATCTGCGGCTGGGTGTGTTCGATGTGGTGGTGGGCATTAACCTTTTGCGCGAAGGCCTCGATCTGCCGGAGGTTTCACTGGTCGCGATCTTGGACGCGGACAAGGAAGGATTTCTGCGTTCGGAAACAGCTCTCATTCAGACCATTGGCCGGGCTGCCCGTCACGTGAACGGACGCGTGATCATGTACGCCGACCGGATGACCGATTCGATGAATGCCGCCATCACCGAAACGAACCGCCGCCGCGCCAAGCAGCTGAAGTATAACGAGGAACATCACATCACGCCCGTCAGCATCCATAAAGCGATCCGGGATATTACCGACCAATTATCGGGCGAGGCCAAAGAGAAGGCCATGGCGGCCGGTGAATCCAAAGCAGAATTTCGCGCGAAGCACGATAAGACCTCGCGCGATGAATTGCACAGGATCGTCCTGGAACTCGAAAAGCAGATGAAGGACGCCGCAAAGAATTTGGACTTTGAGAAGGCCGCCGCGCTGCGCGATGAGATGTATGAACTCAAGGCGATCCTGGCAGATGACGCCCAGCTTAAGCCCTGGGAACGACTCAAATTGTTGGCCAGCGAGGAATAGGCCAATGAAGCATGTCATGGCAGGACGCCGCACGGGCGGCGGCCGGTCCGGCTCTCCAGCCCGGCCGAGATCGCCCCGCGGGTCGGGCCGGTTGGTATCTTCACTTCACCACAGTTCCAAAGGCCAGCCCCAATCCATAAGTGATCAGCGCTTCTCCCAGTCCAATAATGGTCATCTCCGCGCCGCCCTTCAGCGGACTTAAACCGGTCACAATGGTCTTGGAGGCGCCGATGATGAAATGGGCCAATGTGCTGATCGCAAACGAAGCAATGATCGCCGGATAGCCCCGGGTGAAGAAAAAAGGAATGATCGGGATAAACGCTCCAAGGGAGGTTGAGAGCGTCGCGGATAAGGCTTCAATCCATGGATTCGGAAACGATTGCTCGGACAGTCCCAGTTCCTCGTTTCCCAGAGTCTTGAGCGCGGCTTCGGGTTGAGCGATCAGGCGCGAGGCAAGGGTCCTGGCTTCATCCTCCGGCACCCCCTTGAGTTGATAGAACAAGGCCAGTTCCTCTTCTTCCTCCTCCGGGTGCGTTTCCAGTTCGCGGTGCTCGCGGCGCAGTTCGGCTTCTTGCACTTCGCGTTCGGTCTTGGTTGCGAGATATGCGCCGGAGCCCATGGAGAGGGCGGACGCAAGCATGCCTGCCAATCCCGCGATCAACACCGCCGGCCCCCCTGCGGTCGCCCCAGCCACCCCGGTCACGATCCCAAACACCGAACCCAGGCCGTCATTGGCGCCATAAATGGCCTGTCCGATCCAGCCGCCGCCATGTCGATGCCAACTCTCGCGGTGCAGGATAATATCCAGCATCGCTTGCGGGCCGACCGGGGCATTGGGAGACTGACTCGTCCTCTGGAAGGCGCCGCTATGAGTTTCTTCATCGTGTCTTACGGAAATCACTGCGGCGCGGTCGGCCTCGGTGGGCGCGGCTTCCGCCAGCGACGAATACATTTCAGTATCCTCAACTTCATTGCTTTCCAGGCGCTGCAGGGCGTTGTCCGTTCCGCTCTGGACCAGCACCCAGCGCCAGATCCGTTCGCGCAGCGACTCGCGGTCGGGAGGCACCTGGGCGCCAAGTTCCTTCAGCCGCGCCGCCCATCGTTCGGCGTGACCTGACTCGGTCTCTGCCAGACCGATCAGGGCCTTGCGCCGCGCTTCATCTGATTCGCTCCTGGAAAGCGCCAGATACGTTCTGCGAGTGGCCCGTTCCTTTTGGAGTGCAACCTGCAGGCCTTTGATGAATTTTGTTCGGTCCGGATTATCCATGTTTTTCCGATGCCTCCTTTTCAACGCTGGGCTTTACTCGTTTTGAGCAAGTGGGATAAGCAATAGCGGTGTTTTTGTCCGTTGCGCCACTTTTGAGGCAACGCTGCGGGCCCAGAACGCCCCCATCCCTTTTCTGCGATGCGTGGACAGGATGATCAGATCCATGGTCGCGGTCTCGGCTGTTTTGACGATCAGCGCGACCGGGTCGCCGCGGGCGATCTCGACCCCAGCCCCCAGGCCCTTTTCCCGCAAGGCCGCCGCATGTTCCTGAAGATCCCGGCGGGCATTTTCCTCCTTCATATCGAGGAAGGCCTGTGCGGTCACGGGCATCAAGTTGCCTGCCGCGGCCTGCTCCCCCGCCAGCGTCCCGAACGTGGGAATCACGCTCAACAGATGCAGTTCGGCGTCGAAAGGCTGTGCCAGGGATTCTGCAAACGGCAAACTGTCATCGTGCGCTGAATCGGGATCGAGCGGGACTAGGATTTTTTCCAGTTTGAAGCGCGGGGAGACGGGCTTAATGAGCATGAGCGGCGTCTCCCCCTGCGCGACCACCTGCTGGGCGATGTTCCCGAACAGGACATCCCGCAGGCCGCTTTTGCCGTGGGTGCAGATAACGATCAAGTCGGGTTGAAATTCTGTCCGGGCATGCTCGACGATGCTCCGGGTCACGTCCGAGACCGGCGCAGTGTGAACGTGGGTCCTGACGTTCACCTCGGCTGAAAAGGAGCGCCTGGCAATATCGGCCAGATACTCCAGGGCCTCATCAGGTTTTGTCAGGTGGCGGTCGGCGTGAACTTCGCTGGGCGCGTCCTGCTCGATCACATGCAAAAGCGTGACCGGCGCACCGAATTTTTCCGAAAGGATCGCTGCGGGAACCAACGAGGCCTCAGAAAGATTGGAGCCATCCAGGGGAACCAGGATATGCTTGAACATGGCCCGGTCTAGAAGGACAAAAGCTGATAGAGCAAAAAGAGATTCAATGCGATGATCAAGGCGGCCACGACGCTTGCGATGATGGTGGTGATGCGCATGTTGGCCAGTTCCCCCATAATATCACGTCTGCTGGTAAATGTCACAAGAGGGATGATCGCAAATGGCAGCCCAAAGGAAAGCACGACCTGGCTTATCACCAGTACCGTGGTCGGGTCCAGGCCCAGAAATATCACGATCAGTGAGGGAAGCATGGTGGCCACGCGCCGCACCCATGGCGGAATGTGACGGTGCAAGAACCCCTGCATGATCACCTGCCCGGCCATGGTGCCGACCGATGAAGAGGACAGTCCCGCCGCCAGCAGGGAGAGCGCAAAGACCCACGAGGCAGCCGAACCCAGCAAGGGCACCAGGGTCAGGTGCGCCTGTTCGATCGTGCCGATGGTGGTCAGTCCGTGATCGAAAAAAGTCCTGGCGGCCATGATGAGCATGGCCGCATTGATCGTGCTGGCGATGCCCATGGCGATGAAAACATCGATCAATTCAAAGTGGAACAGCCGCTTTTGCTGCTGGGGGTTGTTGGTTACAATTCGGCCCTGTGTCAGGGCGGAGTGCAGATAGAGCGCGTGAGGCATGACGGTAGCCCCCAGAATGCCGGTTGCAAGCAGCACGCTGTCCCGGCCTGAGAAGTGGGGAACAAACGTGTGATAAAGAACCGTCGGTATATCGGGCCGCTCAAGGATCGTCTCCACGAGATAACAAACGGCGATCACGGCAATAAAAGCGGTGATGACCGCCTCCAAGGGTCGGAACCCGTGGCGCTCAAGCCCGAGGATCAGGAAGGTGACGACCGCCGTGAGCAGACCGGCGATCCAAAGCGGCATGCCGAAGAGCAAATTGAAGCCCAGGGCCGCACCGATGAACTCGGCCAGGTCGGTGGAAATTGCCACCATTTCGCCGATCACCCACATACCGATCACCACCCGGTGCGAATACTGGTTTCGACAATGCTCCGCCAGATTTTGTCCGGTGGCGATGCCCAGTTTGGCTGAAAGCGACTGCAACAACACCGCCATTAAGTTGCTTCCGAGAATAACCCACAACAATTCGTAGCCGAACTTGGCTCCACCCTGGATGTTGGTTGCAAAGTTGCCGGGATCCATGTAGGCAATGCTGGCGATGAAGGCGGGTCCCAGGAATGGCAATAGCCGCGCGAAGAAGCCCTCTTTGCTCTTTCCGGCGAGCACTTCATTGGCAGTTGTGAGCGTGGCTTTGTCGTTGGCGAGGGAGGCCGTTGGTTTCATGGATCACCAATTAATCTGAGGTACTGACAAAGACCCGATTCGTAATGGCCGGGCCCAGCGCGATCGTTCCGGCCCGGCCGCGCAGCTGGATCTGCATCACCTGATCGTAAGGCGAGACTTCAAGCACCTCGAGGCGCGCCCCAATGACCAGCCCCAGCTGGTCCAGGTGTTTGAGAAAACCCGCATCCTGGGCGTGCACGCGCAGCACACAGGCTTCCTGGACCGGTTTCAATTTTGCCAAGGCGATTCCTTGATCCGGCGGCATGACCAGGTCCGCGGAGGGGATCGGTTCACCATGTGGGTCGCGCAGCGGGTATCCCAGAGCGGAGGCGATCCGCGCCTCAAACTCCTCCGAGATGACGTGTTCCAGCTTCTCCGCCTCGCTGTGGACTTCATCCCAGGAATATCCCAGCGTTTCCACCAGCCAGGCTTCGATCAGGCGATGATGGCGGATCACTTCCAACGCGGCCCGCCTGCCCCCGGCGGTCAGCTTCACGCCCCGGTGTTTGTGATATTCCACCAGGGCCGGTTTCGTGGAGGCGAGCTTCTGCATCATGCCGGTCACGGAGGCCGGGGCCAGTTTGAGGCGCACCGCCAGCGCGCTGGTGCTGGCGCTCTGGCCGGCTGCGGTTAATTCGTAGATGACCTTCAGATAGTCTTGAACGGAAGTCGTGATTTTTTTATACATGCTAAAGTGTAATTTAGGTTAACCTAAATATTTTAACATGCCGAAATGGGCCTGTCAAGGTCTGAATGCGGCCCGGACGGGGAGCGGAGCGCCTCGGCCGGGCAGGGCAAACGCAGGCGCGACGGCTGCAACCTCCGACTGTCAGATCCCGCGGGGGGCAACGTACACTGCGATCGTGATGAAATGTGCGAGCGCGGCCAGGATGACGAAAATATGCCAGACCTCGTGAAAGCCGAATTTGCCGGGGAGGAAATCGAGCGTCCGGGTCGCATACACGAGGGCGCCCAGGGTGTAGAGGACTCCGCCTGCGAACAGCCACGCCAGCGCGCCGCCCGGCATCACCTTGAGCATTTCGCCGATCGCTGCAATACAGGTCCATCCCATCATGACATACACGCCCACGCGCAGCGGGCGCGGAGCCCTGCGGAGCATCACTTCGCCGGAGACGCCTGCCAGGGCCAGTGACCAGATCAGGGCAAGCAGTCCCCATTTCCAGAATCCCGAAAACATGATGATGCAGAACGGTGTGTAGGTTCCGCCGATCAATAGATAGATGGCCGAATGATCGAACCGGCGGAGCGCCTCGATCGTCTGGGGCTTGCCGTCGACCAGATGATAGGCGGCGCTGGCGGCGAACAGCAGAATGAGGCTGACGCCGTAGATGCTCAACGATATCTCTTTGACCACACTTTTCCAGCCGATCACCAGCAATGCGATCAGGCCGATGGCCGCCGCGATGGCGGCAAAGAAATGTGTCAATCCATTAACGGGCTCGCGCAGACTCTGCAACATGCCTGATTCCTGTTCTTGGCCGGGCGCTGCCCTCATCCCAATCCCGTTGAGCGTTCTTTGCGGGCAATCAGGATCAGCGCCACGCTCGATCTGATTTCAATTTGACTGCTTTCCACCCGGAATCCGGCCCGCTCCAGCGGCTGAATGAATCTCTGCCCCACCACTTCGAGCATGTTGCGGGGCGTCTCCCCGGTGACCCGGAATAACCAGGCCGCCATCCGATCGAGCAGCTGGCGTCCCAGGATCTGGGCCACAGGCAGAACGACGAATCTTCCGCCGCGCGGCAGGACCCGGTAAATGCCCCGCAGAGTGTTGGGATCAAAGATATATTCCGAGGGAAAGGTTGAGATCACGCAATCAAATGCGGCCTCGGGGAAGGGCAGCGCCTGCGCCAGTCCGCGTACCAGGCTGACGGCCTGATGGTCCATCCGCTGCAGGCGGCGTTTCGCCAGGCGAATCATCTGGGCCGATTCATCCAGGCCCACGGCCCAAAGGCCGCGGTCGCGCAGGCGGCGCTGGAGATGCCCGGAGCCCAGGCCGATCTCTAATATTCGTGGCCCTTGCGCGTAGGGGATCACGGTCTGGATCCAGTCATCCCAGCGCCCGATGGACACCACCGCCGCGACAAAATCGTACGTCCAGGCGAAGGAATGGTAGAAATGATGGAAGAAAAAACGCATGAAGCGCGGAAGGAGGCGCATGGCAGTCAAAAAAAAACAAGGGTTTGACCCTCGTCAAACCCTTGTGAATAAGCGACCCTATTTATGATGGGCTGGGTGCTTCGCCGCCCGGTTTTTTGCCGGAAGGTTTGCGCAGAGATTCCACCGCGCTTTCGCCGCGGCTGCGAACTTCCCGGGCGAGTTCGTCGGCGCGCGTGCGCGCCTCCTTGGCCACTTCTTCCGCGCGGGCGCGTGCGACATTGGTCAGTTCTTCCGCCCGAGTGCGGGCCTCGGCCGCCGCGGCTTCCGCGTTCGCCAAGGCTTCTTCCGCAGATTGGGAAGCATAGTCCCGCAGCTCGATGCTCTTTTCTCGGATCAGGGCACGGGTCTCTTCGCCGCTCTGCGGAGCGAATAACAGGGATACGACCGCGCCGGCCAGTCCGCCGACGATAAAGCCAACCAGGAATGCGCCAAATTCATCGCTATCAGATGCCATAGGTTTCTCCTTTCTTAATTGCGAGCCTACTTGTGTTTTAGTCCCATCAATTCTAACACACGTTGAATGCTGGCCAGATAGCTATTGAGTTTGATGACGGGTTCCACCACATTCTCGCCCAGGAATTCCGCCGTGCCGCGCAAGGTGTTGACGGTTTCGTTCGTGGCCTGCAGGATGGGGCGGACTTCGTTTTGCAGAAGGTTGATCAAACTTGCCAGTTGGATCAACAGGATCACGAGTGCCGCGCCGATGATCAGCGTCTCCAGGCCGACGACAATGATGAAGACATCGCGAATCTTGCCCACGAAAGCGGCAGGCGTTTCCGGGCGGAGCAGAAAGTAGATCGCGCTGATCACGAGGCCCAGGATCACGACAGCAACGATCGCGACCGTGATCGTGACCGTTCTCATGCGCTCCTCCTGCGATTTGCGCGCAGCCAGTTGCTCAGCGCTCAGAGGAGCCGGGGCCGGCGGATTTTGGGATGGGGGCAGCGGTGTGGCCATAAAGTCATTATAGCATTTTATCGCCGTCGAGTCTAACGGGCTGCTCCCGCACCTTGACGAGTGCGCGGCGCGGGTGGTATCCTCTAGACTACCGACCGTTCGGTAGGCACAGCCATATGACTCGAGACGATATTCTTGATGCCGCGGCGCAGGTGATCCGCAAAAAAGGGTTTCACGCGGCCTCCATGGCGGACATCGCCAGCGCCGTTAACCTTCAGAAGGCAAGCCTCTACCATCATGTGTCCAGCAAGCAGGAAATTCTGCTGGAACTCCTTGACCGCGCCCTGGAAATGCTGACGGACCGGATCGCCCCCATCGTAAATCAATCCATCCCGGCCGATCAAAAACTGCGCCGGATGATCTATGTCTATTTGCAGTCCCTGGCCGAGAATCCCGATCTGTCTTCGGTCCTGCTGTTCGAGCATCGTTCGCTGGATAAGAAGTCGCACGCCCGGCACGTCCCGCATCGCGACCGGTTTGAGAGCTTATGGCAGAGCGTGGTGCGCGAAGGCGTTCGCACAAAATTGTTCGCCTGTTCCGATGTGGATCTCACCGTGAGGGGGCTCATGGGCATCTTGAACTGGACGCTGACATGGTATCGTCCGGCCGGACCCCTGCCCATCGAGAAGATCGCGGACCACTATGCGGATCTGTTTTTCCACGGCCTGTTGAAAGAAGAAAAGGAGTGAGCCATGTATTCATTTGAACCCAGTGAGGAGCAGCAAATGCTGGTCGAGGCGGTGGCGAAGTATGCCAGCAATGATCTGCGTCCGGCGTCCCGCCCGGCGGAAGAAGGCCGCGAACTGCCCAAGGGACTCGTCGGCAAAGGCTGGGACCTTGGCGTGCTGCAGGCCTCGATCCCGGAATCCTACGGCGGCTTTGGCGAGCACTCCGCGGTCACGGGCGTCCTGGCCGTGGAGGAACTGGCCTGCGGGGATCTGGCAGGCGCCCTGGCGGTGATGACGCCGTCTCTGTTCGCGGTGCCCGTCCTGCTCGTCGGGAATGATGCGCAAAAGAAGGAATTTCTGCCGCCGGTCATTGCAGGGGAGTGGCGTTCCTATACCGCGGCCCTCATCGAGTACAACTTCGATTTCGATCCCAACGATTTACGAACCAGCGCGGACCTGATCGGAAATGAATATGTCTTGACCGGCGAGAAGGCTTTTGTGCCGTTTGCGAAAGAGGCGGAAGCTATCCTGGTTTACGCAAAATGCGACGGCCGGACCCAGGGTTTCATTGTTCCGGGGGACGCCCCGGGATTGACGGTCCAGGACGAGCGCGAAAAGTTGATGGGATTGAACGCGCTGCCGTTGTATCGAGTCAAGTTGAACGGCCTCCAAGTGTCCGCCGCCCAGCGGCTGGGCGGCGCGGCCGGTCACGACTTTGAACCGGTTCTTGCCGCGATGCGGCTCGCCTCCGCCTCAGCCGCTCTGGGCGTGGCGCGCGCCGCATTTGAATATGCCCGCGATTATGCCAAAGAGCGCGAGGTCTTTGGGGTCAAGGTGGCCCAAAAGCAGGCGATCGCATTTATGCTCGCCGAGATGCGGACCGAGATCGAAGCGGTCCGCCTGCTCACCTGGGAAGCCGCCTGGAAATTGGATCAGGGAAAAGACGATGCCTTCCCGGAGGCGTATCTGGCCGCGCTCGGTGCGGCCGATATGGCGATGATGGTCACCGACCGGGCCGTGCAGATCCTGGGCGGGCACGGATACATCCGCGAACATCCGGTTGAAATGTGGATGCGGAATGCGCGCGGCTTTGCGATGCTGACCGGACTTGCGATCATCTAAGAGAGGCAGAAATGGCTATTGAATTTGAAGCTCCCAAACCGGTGGTCCAGATGCAGACCGTACTCAAAACGGTCGCGGAGGAGATGATGCGCTCGAAGTCACGTTACTTCGATGAGCATGAACATGAAATTCCGTGGGATTATATTGAGTTTACGCATACCGCCATGAAGGCCATGGGCGGCGGATCGCTGGCCCCGCGCGAAGAGAAAAAGCAGGACGATCCCGCCAAGCCCAAGCGCCCGCCGATCGGCTATCAACTGCTGGCCTCCCAGATCGAGATGCTGGCCTGGGGCGACGTGGGCATGTACCTCGTGACGCCCGGCGGCGGACTGGGCGCAGCGGCCGTGCAGGCGGCGGGCTCGCTTGAACAGCGCGCGAAATTCTTGGCGCGCTTCGGCGAGGAAAAGCCGACCTTCGCCGCGATGTGCATGACCGAATCGGGCGCGGGCTCGGACACTTCCGCCATCCGGGCGAAGGCCGCCCTAGACGAAAAGACCAAAGAATGGGTGATCAATGGTGAAAAGATCTTTGTCACCGGCGGAGATAAGTCGTTCACGGAATACGAAAAACTTGGCAAAGGATTCATTGTCGTTTGGGCCTCGATTGACCCGGCGGCGGGCCGCGCCGGGATGCGCGCCTTTGTGGTTGAATCTGGTACGCCCGGCGTGCGCGTGGTCAAGCTGGAACACAAACTTGGCATCCGGGTCAGCGATACCGCGACCATCTCGCTGGTCGACGCCCGCGTTCCGTTTGAAAATATCCTCGGCAGTCCGACGGTCGAAAAGACCACGACGGGCTTCAAGGGCGCCATGGCCACTTTTGACGCCACCCGACCCCTGGTGGCTGCCTCCGGCCTCGGCGTGGCCCGGGCGGCGCTTGAATTCCTGAAAGACAAGCTCAAGGAGAACGGGATTGAAATCCGGTACGGATTGCCGCGCCAGAGGTTGACCAACATGGAGCGCGAGGTGATCGACATGGAAATCATGCTGAAGTCGGCCTGGTTGATGGTCCTGAAGGCCGTCTGGCTGGCCGATAACCAAAAGCCGAACGCGCTCGAGTCTTCGATGAGCAAGGTGAAAGCGGGTGATGTCACCACGCGGATCACCCAGAAGGTGGTCGAGATGTTGGGTCCGTTGGGTTACAGCCGCGAGTTCCTGGCGGAGAAGTGGTTCCGCGACGCAAAGATCACCGATATTTACGAGGGCACCGGACAGATCAACCGGCTTGTGGTGGCCCGGCAGATCCTAGGTTATAGCGGAAGCGAACTCAGATAAACGGGAATCGGCATGCCTGCCGAATTCCCGATCACGAAACCTGATTCCTGTAGGAGGAAAGATGGCCTATCAAATACATAAGGTGGTTGTCATCGGTTCAGGGACGATGGGCGCGGCGATCGCGGCGCATCTGGCGAACGCCGGTGTGCCGGTGACCTTGCTGGACATCGTCCCCAAGCAGGCGCCCGAGGGAAATAGAGAAGCGCGCAACAAGATCGTCAATGAAGGCTGGGAGCGGTGTGTCAAGGCCAAGCCCGCCAATCTCATGTCATCCGATCTGAAGACGCTGGTGAAGCTGGGCAATCTCGAGGATGACTTCGGGGTCGTCGCAGAAGCGGATTGGATCTGCGAGGTGATCGTGGAGGATCTGCAGATCAAGCAATCGCTGATGGCGCGCATTGATGAGGTCCGCCGCCCGGAGGCGATTGTCACGACCAACACCTCGGGCATTCCGATCCAGTCCATCGCCGAAGGACGCTCGAAGGAATTCCGGAAGCATTTCCTGGGGACGCACTTCTTTAATCCGCCGCGCTATTTGAAACTGCTGGAAATCATTCCAACCCCGGAAACGGATAAAGAAGCCGTCAAATTCATGGCCTGGTTTGGCGAGTACAAACTCGGCAAGGGTGTCGTGCTTTGCAAGGACACCCCGAACTTCATCGGCAACCGCGTCTTCTTTGGCACGGCCACGTTTGCGCTGAATTTCATTTTGGAGAACGATTTTACGGTCGACGAAGTCGATGCGATCACCGGGCCGCTGATGGGTCGCCCGAAAACCGCCACATTCCGTTTGGCTGATCTGGTCGGGATCGATGTGTGGGAACACGTCGGGCGGAACCTGGGCCCGATGATCCCAGAGGACCAGCTCGCCCAGGAATACCTCAGGGCTGAAGCGCAGACGAAATTGATCTCGACCCTGGTTCAGCGCAAATGGCTCGGCAATAAAACCAAAGTCGGTTTCTATAAGGAAGTCCGCAAAGAAGATGGTACCAAGGAGTTTTGGCCGCTGGACCTGAAAACGCTCGAACACGTGGCGCCGACCAAACCGCGTTTTGATTCGGTAAAGACGGCCCGGGACATCGCGGAACTTGGTGAGCGCTTGAAAATGTTGCTCGGCGAAAGCGACAAAGCCGCACAACTGGTCCGGGCCCTGACCTATCAGAGCTTCCAGTACTCCGCATCGCTCTTGCCCGAGATTGCCGATTCGCCCAAGCCGATCGACGACGCCGTGCGCTGGGGCTTCGGTCATGAGGCGGGACCGTTTGAGATCTGGGATAGGCTCGGCGTCAAGGAAACCGTCAAGCAGATGAAGGCCGCCGGCTATCCCGCGCCCAAATGGGTGAATGCCATGCTCAAGTCGGGTATCGAATCGTTTTATCAGTACAAGAACAGCGACCAGGTCGGCGTCTATGATGTCACGAAGGAGAAATATGTCCGCCTTGCAAAACCGGCGGGCGCCTTGGCGCTCAGGGGTCGCAAGGTGGTGAGTGAGAATGCCGGCGCGACCTTGTACGACATGGGCGATGGCGTGGCCTGTGTGGATTTTCACGCGAAGATGAATGCGCTCGATGATGATATTTTTGCGATCGTCACGGAAGGGTTTGACCGCCTGGAGGGAGATTTCGACGGGCTGGTCGTCAGCACCCAGGCCGACAACTTCAGCGCGGGCGCGAACCTGTTCATGGTGGTGGTCGCGGCGCAACAGGGCATGTGGGACAACCTCGATCAAGCCATCCGCAAATTGCAGGGCCTGAACATGCGCATGCGCTATTCGCAGAAGCCGATTGTGGTCGCGCCGACCGGGCTGGCGCTGGGCGGCGGCTGTGAGATCACGATGCACGCCTCCCGTGTGGTCGCCTCGTCCGAGACGTATATCGGACTGGTTGAACTCGGCGCGGGGGTCATTCCGGCCGGCGGCGGCACGAAAGAGCTCATGCGCCGCATCGTGAGTCCGCCGATGAGGACCGAGAACGTGGAGGTATTGCCGTTCCTTCAGCGCGCCTTTCTGCAGATCGGTCAGGCCAAGGTGGCTTCCTCTGCGCAGGAAGCACGGCAGATGGCGATCCTCAATCCGCAAGACCGCATCGTGCCAAATCGTGATCATCTCCTGGCCGAAGCCAAACAGGAGGTTCTGCATATGGTCCAGGCCGGCTATCACGCGCCTGTGCCGGAACCCATCTATGCCGCCGGACGCGATATGCTGGGTGCGCTGCGGGTAGGGGTCTGGATGTTCAAGGAGGGCAACTATATCAGCGAGTATGATCATCATGTGGCCGGCAAATTGGCAGGCGTGATGTGCGGCGGCGAATTGACCCGTCCACAATGGGTCGGCGAGCAGTATATTTTGGATTTGGAACGGGAGGCGTTCTTATCCCTGTGTGGCGAAGAAAAAACCCAGGCGCGCATGTGGTCGCTGCTGCAGACCGGCAAGCCGCTGAGGAACTAGGAGGCACGAAATGACAAAGGACGCGGTGATTGTAAGTGCGGCACGGACTCCGGTTGGAAAAGCCAAACGCGGCGGCCTGGCAACGGTTCGTCCAGATGAGATGGCGGCTGCCGTTATCCAAGAATTGTTAAAGCGGACACCGAATCTTGATCCGGCCGAGATCGAAGATGTGGTTCTGGGTTGCGCATTTCCGGAGGGCGAGCAGGGGCTCAACATGGCACGCATGATCGCCCTGCGGGCGGGCCTGCCCGAAGCTGTTCCGGCGGAGACGATCAACCGTTATTGTGCATCCGGCGTGCAGGCGATTGCCCACACGGCCTATGCGGTCCAGGGCGGACAAATTGAAACGGCGCTGGCCGGCGGCGTGGAATCGATGTCCATGGTGCCCATGTTCGGGTACAAGTTTTCGCCCAATCCCTATTTTGCCCAGGACCTTCCACACTATTACACCAACATGGGGCTGACCGCCGAGAATGTGGCGTTAAAGTACGCTATCAGCCGCGCCGAGCAGGATGCCTTCTCGTTGAAGAGCAATCAGAAAGCAGCGCGGGCCGTTGAGTCCGGGCTGTTTGACCCCGAGCTGGTGGCGATCGAGGTGGAGGTCAACGAACTCAACGCAGACGAAAAGCCGGTGAAGAAATCCTTTAGCGTGAAACGCGACGAGGGCCCGCGTGCCGATACATCGCTGGAGGCACTGGCCCGGCTCAAACCGGCGTTCAAGGAAGCCGGCACGGTCACGGCGGGCAATTCCTCGCAAATGTCGGACGGCGCGGCGGGCGTGGTGGTGACCTCCGCAGAGAGGGCCGCCCAATTGGGATTGAAGCCGTTGGCGCGGTTCGTTTCGTTCGCGGTCGGCGGGGTCGCGCCGGAGTTGATGGGCATTGGTCCCCTGGTCGCGATCCCCAAGGCCCTGAAGATCGCCGGCCTGACGTTGAATGATATTGACCTGGTTGAGCTGAACGAAGCCTTTGCTGCCCAATCCCTGGCAGTGATCAAGACTCTTGAAATGGATGAGAGCCGGATCAATGTCAATGGCGGCGCGATCGCGCTGGGTCATCCGCTGGGCTGCACGGGCGCCAAACTGACGACGCAACTCATCTATGAAATGGGCCGCCGCAAGTGCAAGTATGGTATGGTGACGATGTGCATCGGCGGCGGCATGGGGGCCGCGGCGATCTTTGAAAACCTGCAATGATGTGCGGCGCGCCCTACCGATAAAACAAAAAGGAGAATTGAAATGCCTCTGACGATTTCTGATCTTATGTCCAAAATGCCCGGCGCCTTCTTGCCGGAAAAGGCAGTTGGTTTGGATGCGGTCATCCAGTTTAAATTCACCGGCGCAGAAGCCGGCAGTTGGTACGCGACGATCAAAGATGGTGCCTGTGCGGTTGCCCAGGGCGAGGCCGCCTCACCGAAGATGACCCTGACCGCCGACTCGGCGGATTACATCAAGATTTTCACCGGCGGGTTGGATGGGATGCAGGCTTTCATGCAGGGCAAGCTCAAATTGGGCGGCGACTTGAACCTCGCCATGAAGTTGATGCAGATGTTCAAAATTCGGTAGCCAGCAGTCATCGTCCAGGCCTCTGGACGATGACTTTCTGTAAAGGTTCGTTTCCAATTTGTCGGTCGCCGAACTCTTGACGTAATAGGAACTTGAGGAGTATAAGTCGCAAGGTTTTATGGATACGCACGTTGGGCAGGCTCGAAAGGAGGTGATCGTGGTGGACGCCGATGGAAGCAAATCGGGCGATGATTCTGTTCCCCTTAGATTCCCTGAAGCTCGACACGTTTGGTGGAAACGAGTAGGCGCCCAGCCTCGCGATCATTTGCCTGCCTGTCTGTCCGGCAGATGATCGGGACGCACCCTGCATCCGCAGCCCTACCAGTCACCACCTTCGGAGAAAATTCCAAGGTGGTTTTTGTTTCCAGACAGACTTCACCTTGCCAGAAAAATCTTATGGAGGTGAAACATGGCGTTTGTCAGTGAGCTGGCCGGCCGGCCGGTGACCGATATCGATGGCACCCGGATCGGGTTCCTCAAAGATTTGGTGGCCCGGCCTTACAAGGAATTTTCGCATCCGGTGGTGGATGCAATTGTCGTGAGCAGCGAAAAAGGGGAGAACGCGATTCCCTATGCGGATCTGGCCGCCCTGCTTTCGGCGGCGATCCCCTTGAAGCGGCCCCTGGCGGAGATCGCCCCCTATGAATTCCGCGAGGATGATATTCGCCTGGTCGAAGATGTGCTTGATAAGCAGATCCTCGACACGGACGACGCGCGCGTCGTGCGCGTTAACGATATCGAGCTCATTCGTGTGAACGGGAACGTGGTCGTCAGCAATGTGGACATCGGCGTTCTGGGAATTTTCCGCCGGATTGGAATCGAGAGGATCGGCTTGTGGTTTGCCCGCCGCTTCCATCCGGACCTGTCCGTCGGCACCATCTCATGGGACTTTGTCGAGCCCCTGGTGCATGATAAGTTCATGCGGCTCAAGGTGCCCGTCGAAAAGCTGGCTGAATTGCATCCTTCCGATATTGCGGCGATCATCTCCGACCTCAACCGGGCGGAACACAGCGAATTACTGCACAAGCTGGATCTCAAGCAGCTGGCCGATACCCTGGAAGAGGTCGAGCCGGATTTCCAGGCTGACCTGCTGGAGCATTTCACGGACGAGAAAGCGGCTGACGTGCTTGAAGAAATGGCGCCGGACGAAGCCACCGACCTGCTGGCTGAGCTGCCGGATGAGCGCCGCCAGGATCTGCTGAAATTGATGCAGACCGAGGAGGCCGAGGAGGTCCGTGAACTGCTGCGCTATGCTGAAGATACGGCCGGCGGGTTGATGACCACGGAGTATGTCAGCGTTCTCCCGGACATGACCGCCGCCCAAACCATCGACCATCTTCGCAAGGTCGGCGAGGAGGCGGAACTGGTCTACTATGTTTACGTCACCGATGAAGGGGAACACTTGATTGGCGTCTTTTCGGTCAGCGACCTGATCATCGCCCAGCCCCTTGCCCTGGTCGCCGACTTCATGCATAAGCGGGTGGTCAGTGTTGAACTGGGCACCCAACAGGAGGAGATCGCCCAGATCGTTGCCAAATACAATTTGATCGCCGTGCCGGTCGTGGACCCCGAGAATCGTTTGCATGGCGTCGTCACCGCCGACGACGCCCTCGATAAGATCCTGCCCACTGCCTGGAAAAAGCGCCTGCCGCACTTCTTCGGGGCCGTTGAATAATGAAAAAAATGCTGCTGCTGCGCGATCGCTGGATGACGAATCGCGCGCTGCAGCGCGTCGTGCTGATCCTCTCGGTATTCGGCCCCGCGACCATCGCCGCCATGGCGGACAATGATGCAGGCGGCGTCGCGACCTATTCGGTGGCGGGGGCGACGCTTGGCAATCCGATCTTGTTCTTGCTATTCATCATCACTCCCCTGCTGGGGATCACGCAGGAAATGGGAATGCGTCTGACGCTGGTCACGCGCCGCGGCCTGGCTGATCTGATTCGCGAACGCTACGGGGTAAAAGTCTCGCTCTTCATCTTTCTGAGCCTGTTTGTTGCCAACCTGGGGACGATTACTACGGAAGTCTCCGCCATCCGCACCGTGAGTGGGATGCTCGCTATTCCGGTCGCCCCGTTTTTGATCGGGATGCTGCTGATCGCGTTTGTGTTCATCACCAAGGGTAATTACAGGCTCACCCAGACCATCATGCTGATCGTCTCTTTATTCTATTTGACATACATCATCTCGGCCGTGAAAACACATCCCGACTGGGGAATGGCGATCAGCAACCTGTTTTATCCGCACGGGGTCGCATGGACCTCGCAGTATATGGCCAGTTATCTGGTGATCGGCATGGGCGTCCTGGGAACCACCATTACGCCCTGGGGTCAATTCTTCATCAGCAGTTTTGCCTTCGACAAGAAGATGGATAAGGATACCTTGAAATACTCCCAGCTGGAAACCTACTGGGGTGCGTTCCTGACCGATTTCTTTTCGTTCTTCATGATCGTAGCCACGGCTTCCACCCTGTTCGTGCGCCACCTCACGTTGACTTCCGGCGAGCAGGCCGCCGAGGCGATTCGTCCGTTCGCCGGGGATCTGGCGGGAACACTTTTTGCGGTTGGCGTCCTTGCCGCCGCTTTCATGGGACTGGTGATCGTGCCCCTTTCGACGGCCTACGCCTTCTCCGAGTTCTTTGGGCTATCGGGCAGCCTGGACAGCGATTATCAGAAGAGCAAAACCTTCTACATCCTGTTTTTCATTCAGCTGGTGTTGGCGGCTTCGATCACGGCGATCCCTGGAATTTCCTTGTTTCACTTTGCCATTGCCACCCAGACGTTAAATGCCATGATTCTGCCGTTGGTCTTCTTTTATCTCATCAACTTGACCAGCAACAAAAAACTAATGGGCGAACACTCCAACAATGCCTTTCAGAAATACTTTACCTCCGCGGCGTCGGTGGTCATTGTGCTCGCGTCGGTGTTTACCGTGGTTGCTGTGATCTTCCGATGGTAGCTGCATGGAGTGCGTGCGCCTGGCCAGCTGCGCTCTTTTGGACCCCGCGCCTCGTGAATCAAAAGACCGCCCGGTTTGCTGCGGGCGGTCTTGATTTTACTGGGGCACGGTTGTTGATCCCGCCGCGGTCGGGACGAGATTCTTCCAGATATCATAGGTGACCACTTTATAGTCGGTGCGCGCCTTGGTCAGCCAGTCGTTAAAAGCGGTCTGTTGAGCCTGGCTGTAGGCACTGGCATCGAGCGGAACAACCGCATGGGCCAGCACTTGAATGATGTGATAGCCGAATTGGCTCTTGACCGGCTGGCTGATCTCGCCGATCTTCAGGGAGAACGCCACGGCCTCAAATTCAGGCACCATCGTGCCGCGCGGGAACCAGCCGAGATCCCCGCCTTTGTCCTTGGTGCCGGTATCGGTCGAAACCTCTGCCGCGACCTTGGCGAAGTCCTCGCCGTTGAGCAGGCGCTGGCGGACGGCATTCGCGGTCGCCTCATCCGCGACCAGGATCTGGCGTGCCCAGATCTCATCCTGCGCATGGGGCGTATCAGCCGTGATCACATCCATCAGTTTTTGGCGGAGGATGCCGGCCTCATACAGCGCGCGCAATTGATCTTCGGTGATTCCCAGGCTGGCATAATTTGTCAGACTTGCCTTATACGCCTGCTGAAAGCCCTGGAGGGTATAGGGGGTGGCGGTGGGCAGGGGCGTTTCGGTCGGGCCCGGCGTTTCCGTGACGGTCGAAGTCGGCAGCAGGGTCGCGCCGGCCGCCGGGGTGCCAGTCGTGGCCGGGGGCAGGATGGAGGGAGTGTTCGTTGGAGTATCGGTTGGGGCGGGCACCAGGGTCGGGGTGGGCGTGATCGTTACCAAGGCCAGTGTCTGCGGGGATAATGTCGGGAAGGTTATGCCCGTCGGCGTGATCGTCGGGGTGGGCGAGCCGTTCGGGTAAAAATTGTAGGCAGCCTGGATCGCCGCCTCCACTTCCGCACTGCTGGCCGTGATGCCGCGTTTGGCCGCTTCCTGGCGGATCAACTCTTCGTCGATCATTTGATCCAGCACGGATTGGCCCAGGCCGGTGGGATCGCCCAACTGGGTCTGAATTTGCTGCAGTTGCTGGCTGAAATCCATGCCAAACATCTGGCTGTATTCCTGGTACATGCTGTATTGGTTCTGCAGGTTTGAGCGTTGCAGATTGACACGCGCCTGCCAGTCCCGGACGGTGATTTCGACGCTGCCGATCTTGGCAACTGGCGCCCGGGCCTGCAGGTAGTCATTATATATGATCGCGTAGCCGATCAGGCCGGCGACGATTACGAGCACTCCAATAAATATGAACAGAATAAGCCTGGTCTGCCTGCGTTCGCGTTCGAGCCTGGCCA
>DATJBI010000065.1:0-20943 GCA_035515435.1 Anaerolineales bacterium | reverse complement strand
GATCTGGCAGCAGATTTGCTGCCGTTGTTTGAGTCCAGGGTTTTTGTTGAGGCATGGATCGAGGCTTTCCATTCAAATTTTACCGAGTACGCTAAATTTTATATCCAGCTCGAATAACAAATGGCCAAAACGACCGGTTGTTAATCACCTTTCTTTCTAACCAGAGCAACTTACTTTCTCAACCGTTACTCAACCAAGGCACTTACTTCGAGGAGGCTGGTTTTCATGAGTTATCTCGTACGGACTGCGGATAAAGCAAGATAGAGGCTCTTATCTGAATCACCTCCCTTCTGCATTGAGGCGCTTTAGATTAAGCAAAATAGAACTTGGAACCAATATTGCCTCGAATTTCCCTTTGCAGATTTCTTCCGAGCAGAGTGTGGCCCCTTGCGCCTGCTCCCCTTTTCGGCGGGTTACTTCTAGCCTCGAAAGTACTTTGGAGTGACTGAGGACCTGCCCTGCAGCGCTTCAACGCTGACTGATCGGCTCTGCACAAAGAGTTAAGTTTGGATTTCGTTTTCTTTTAATATCTCTCTCAAGGCTGCGAGAAATAGTGTGATGTTTTCTTTGCGGCTTGAATATCCCATCAAGCCGATGCGCCAAACTTGATCTTTGAGCGCTCCGAAGCCGGATGCAATCTCGATGTTGTACTCTTCCAGCAGACGCGCGCGGACTTTGTGCGGATCGCATCCGCTTGGCACTCGGGCGGTCGTCAACGGTGGAAGCCGATACTCGATGGGAATGAACGGTGGAGTATCCATCTCTTCTAATCCACTCCACAAGGATTCCGCATTGGACCGCAAACGTGCAAACATGGGATCGAGCCCTTCTTCAGCGATAACACGCAAACCCTCACGCAATCCAAAGTGCAGGCTGGCGGAGGCAGTATGATGGTATCCATGCGCGCCGCCCCAATAGTTTGCATATTGTTTCAGATCAAGATAGAACGATGAGACAGGTTTTCTGCGCTTCTCGATCACTTCACGCGCCCGCGGCCCCACGGTGATCGGCGCCAATCCGGATGGCGCACCCAGGTTCTTTTGACTTGCGGAGTACGCGATATCAATTTCCCATTCGTCTATCTTGACCGGGATTCCGCCCAGCGATGTGACCGCATCCAGCACGATCAATGCTCCGTTCCTGTGGGCAGCTGCCGCGATCTCCTTGATCGTAAGTTGTTCCGCACCGGTGGAGGTCTCCGCATGAACGACGGTCATGAGCTTGTATCTCTTTTTATTCAATGCCGATTCGATTTCTGCGGCGCTGAAGATTTGTCCGAGCGGTTTCTCGATCCGGTCAACGCTCGCGCCGAGTCGTTCAGCGATCTCTGCCAGCCGCGCACCGAAATAGCCGTGAACGCAGGCCAATACCAGATCGCCTGGTTCGATCAAATTGGTCAACGCAGCCTCCATGCCGGACGTGCCGGTTCCAGACAAGGCGAATGTCCATTCGTTTTTAGTTTGGAAAAGATAGCGAAGAAGTTCCTGTTCCTCACCGTAGATCTTCAAAAGTACAGGATCAAGATGTCCCAGCGTAGGGGCGCTCAAGGCACGCAGGACACGCGGATGCGTCATGCCGGGCCCGGGGCCGAGCAGGATTCGCGATGGAGGATTCAAATCGGTAAAAACTGGAGCAGTCATTAAAGGCTCCTTGCAGAAAACCGGTGAAGAGGCCGGAAGAATTTGTCTGGGTGGGGCGCGGGGGCCCGCCCCCACATTACTTATAACGCATATCTCGTCGGATGGCAGAAGCTTCCTGTCATCCGGCTCGCCCAAGCTTTGGCGCGGCGCATTCGTGTTGCCCGCAAAGCGCAGAGGCTTGAACTGCCACCTTCGGATAGGGTCGCTCTTCTCGGACGTTCCCAAGACAAAACGCACAGGATGACAGGCCCAGGATCACCCTCCGTTGGATGCCCGAGAAAAAGCGATCCAATAATGACAAAGAGTTGTCGTGATTATAAAACCTATCGCCTGATTTGTGAGCAGGCTAGGCGATATCAACACCCTCATCAAGAAGACCCGCACAGCAGGGAAACGCGGATGTTGAGCGCGGTCGTATTGGATACCACTGCTCTTGTGCGCGGTCTGCTTAATCCAAACGGTCCGCCCCGAAAATACTCGATTTGATCGAGGGCAGAGACATTCAGGTCGCTCCTGATGATCGCATTTTGGGAGAATCCGAGCAGGTCTTGTCGCGCCCGGAACCACATAACCGCCCCTCCCAGGCATTTGCGGTAATCGGTCACTTTGAACTCCCCGGAAAATCTGCGGCTGCGGGGCCGCTTTCGACCGACCGCAAGAACCGCTCCACGTTCCACCTATGATTGAAGATAGAAGAACGTCATGCCATCGGGGCGGTCGTCGTCCAGGTCGATGCAACGGATGTGCCTGCCGGTGAACGCCTTGTGGGCCGCTTTATGTTTTGGAAATATGATCTTGCCCGGCGGTTCTCTCCGCCAAGATATTGCAGAACAACGCACCCTGTTCAATTGCATCGTCCAGCGCCAAGTGGGTATGCGGCAACTTGTCAAACCATCGAGCAGGCATGTTCTTTTTTGTGCTTTCTCGATATGGCTTTTTGAGCATCGCCATGGCATAAGTTTTTATATCCAGCGCGGAATGCGAAAATGGACTTTCACCGGTGAAGCGAATCAGATACCAATAGACGAACAAAAAATCAAAGGCGGCAGGATACGCGACAAAAACAGGAGGACCCGGTAAGAGCTTAAGCCATTTGAGATAGTTTTGCATTGCAGATTCAGGCTCTTGTAAATTGCTTCGACAGGCTTGCCAGGCATCGGGCTGGGCATTCCACCATGCCATCGTCTCTGGATGAGAAACAGCCCCGGGCAACGTTTCAAGATTGGCCGAGAATGTTCCGATAAGTTGTTTGTCTGGCAGATAAGCCGCGGAGGCGAAACTGAGCATGGAATAAATCCCCGGGATCGGGCCATCTGTTTCAACATCGGTGCTGACGAAAACTTCGATCTTGGGAGTGATCATTTTTCACAACCTATTGATTTTTGAATAAAGTATGTCGCAAAACTTGGCCTTTTCTCTCTTGATTTTGGCTAAAAATGTGACTTTCAATTTTCAAAAATCGATAATTTCCTGTGAAGCACAGGGCCGGTGGGCCCGGGCCGAACATTCCCCGCCACGCGACAGGGGCAAATCCTGCGCAGGAATTTCCACGCCATTCCCGGTGAAAGGCCGGATGGGGACCCGCCTGCCGGGTGGAGCGAGAGGGAGCGTTCAGCTGCCGCTCCCTGCTCGCTTGAGGTCTAATCGGAGCCTTAGGGGGTTGTGGCGGGCTGCCCCGGTCTTTGATGCATACCTCCCATGCCGAAACCAAATCCAAAACCGCCTGGGCCGTTGAGATATCCTTTGTTCAAACCTTCAAGCAGCCAGTTTGCCTTATCCTGGGTCAGCTTGCCGCCCGCGACGGCCTGATTGATCTGCGCGGTGAATTGCGCATTGCGTGCGGCTTGGATCGCGGCCTGCACGGCCCGCAGGCTAATGCCCTTCTCTGTTGCGATCTCAGACAGGGTCTTGCCGCTCTTCAATTCGGCGGAAAGATCGGTGGTCGTCATGCCAAGTGCTTTGGCGGCCGCGGCTAATTCAGTAGGTCCAAGCATAACGGGCCGTGCGGCTTGAATGGCCTGCATGACAGTTTTCAGATTAACCCCCTGGGCGGCCGCGATCTGAGCCAGGGTTTTTCCGCTCTTGAGCTGAGCAGAGAGATCATCCAGCGTGACGCCAAGCGCCTGGGCGGCCGCATTCAATTCGGCTTGACCAAGTTGATGGGACCCGCTTCCGAACCCTGGCCAGCCATGCCGGCCCGGCGCCGCGGGGGTGGGGCTTTGAGCGTAGACAGCTACTGCACCAATACCGCCGATCACAAGCAGGACCGCCAGGCCTGCGATGATCATCCACAACTTCTTTTTGTTCATTTTTGTCTCCTTTTTCATCATGTCCGATGCTTGTATAGTAGCATGCGGTTGCAAACTACTTGTTGACGACTTGTGCGGACATTATGCAGTTTATCCATGCCATCCGACACTTGACCCCCTCCCTTGAACGTTCTACAATTCAACTGTCTGACAACCCCAAAATTAACTCTCACAAGGAGAATTGACATGCCCGATTTTCTTTTCCGCGGCAAACTTGCCGAACTTGACCCCGATGTTTTTGAGCTTACGCAAATTGAACAGGAACGCCAGGCCCGCAAACTGATTTTGATTCCATCTGAATCCAGCGCGCCTCACGCCGTGCGTGAGGCGCTGGCATCTGCCTTCCAGAATATTTATGCGGAAGGCTATCCCGATGAAGAGATGCGCCGGATGACCGAAGAGGAAATTTTGGATTATCCGGCGCGTCTTGGCCATTATCGCCGCAGCGGCGACCCGCGCTATTACAAAGGTGTGGAATATGCCGATGTGGTTGAATCGCTGGCCCGGCGGCGCGCGGCGGAAGCCTTTGCCGCGAATGGTTACACCGCCGATCAAATCTTCGTCAACGTCCAGGCGCTTTCCGGCGCGCCCGCCAATAACGCGGTCTATCAGGCGCTGCTCAATATCGGTGACACGGTCATGGGACTCAATCTCTTGCACGGCGGTCATCTATCGCATGGTTCTTCGGTCAATCGCAGCGGCAAATGGTTCAAGGCGGTGCATTACGCCATTGATGAGAATGAGCGCCTGGATTACGAAGCCATTCGCAAACTGGCCCTGGAGAACAAGCCCAAACTCATCATCGCCGGATACTCATCCTATTCGTGGGTTCCCGATTGGAAGAAGTTCCGCCAGATCGCCGATGAAGTCGGCGCGTATTTCCTGGCTGATATTTCTCACATCGGTGGACTGGTCGCGGCGGGCGTGGTGCCTTCGCCGATCGGGCAGGCCCACGTGGTCATGTCCACCACGCACAAGAGTCTTGACGGCCCGCGCGGCGCGGTGTTGATGACCACGTATGCAGATGTCGCGAAGAAGATCGATAAAGCGGTGTTCCCCGGCGAGCAGGGCGGACCCCATGTCAACGTGTTTGCGGCGCTGGCCTTGACCTTCAAGCTGGCGCAGACCAGTCAGTTCAAAAAACTCCAGGCCCAGTCGATTAAGAATGCGCAGGCCATGGTGGATCAATTTACGAAGCGCGGGCTGCGCGTCCCGTTTGGCGGAACGGACTGCCACATGCTCAACCTGGACGTAACCTCCGTGAAAGGCGAGGATGGCTCGCATCTCACCGGCGACCAGGCTGCACGCATTTTGGATATCGTTGGGATCGTTGTCAACCGCAACACGATCCCCGGCGATAGGAATTCGCTCGACCCCAGCGGCATTCGCATGGGCACGCCGTGGATCACCCAGCGCGGTTTTACGGAGAGAACCGCGCGTGAATTGGCGGACATCATGGCGGATGTATTGATGGCCTGCGCGCCGCATTCCGTGGATACGCCCCACAAGGGACGGGTCCAACGCGCCAAGTTGGATTTCAATGTATTGAATGATGCCAAACTGCACGTTCGCAAACTGGCTGCCGCAGCAGGTGTCGATTTCAAATTCACGAAGAGCGGCTATCCCCACTTCTATTACATGGACGACAAATCCGCCACGGGCGTACTTGAATTGAGCGGTCGCCGCGTTCGTCAGGTTTTGGATTACGCCGTTTCCAGCGACCTGTCCGTATTGAAGAAAGGCAAATCGCAGGAGACAACCCTGGCAACCCCCAGGGGAGTCGTGGCAGGGACCTTGACCTGCGTGGATGCGAATACATATGACCTGCAGGTGCCTGTTGCGAGAACCGGCGTGGTTGGGACGTGGCTGAGAGATCTATCCGATGGCTACCTTTCCTTCAATCTCGGCGGCAAGAAGGATTTCGACGCCCGGCGCATGCCCGGTCCGTTTGTCGTTGCGAATTCGAAGAGGGCCAGGCCGGGGCCCAAGCAGACCCGATCGGCCCAGGGCGAGGCGAAGCCATGGTTTATCGGAGTCCAGCCCGCCTCCGAAAAGGATGCAGCCGAAAAGCCGCCCTTCGCCTGGAAGGAAGTCGAAGGCGAGATCAAGAAGACCCGCTTGAATCAAACCCATCGTGATCTGGGCGGAAGAATGGTCCCGTTTGCGGGTTGGGAGATGCCGGTGGTGTACACAAGCATCTATGAGGAGCATCTCGCCACGCGGCAGGCGGCGGGACTGTTTGATGTCTCGCACATGGGCGTGTACGAAGTGAAGGGCGCGGAGGCGGCCTCGTTCCTCGATACGATCTGCGCCAACGATTGCGGCGGATTGCTGCCCGGCGAAAGCCTGTACAGCCAATTCCTGACGCCCGACGCGGATGTGATCGACGATACGCTCGTTTATCGCCGCGCCTGGGATAAGTATCTGGTGGTGGTGAACGCCTCGAACGATGACAAGGATCGCACGTGGTTTGAATCGGTGCGGGATGGCAAGGTCAGGATCGACAACGCGCGTCCGTTCGCCCGCGCCTACGGCTACGATGCGCTCATCCGCAACTTGCGTGACCCAAGGTCGGGCAGCGAGATGCGGATCGATATTGCGCTGCAGGGCCCCAGGAGCCGCGACACTTTGATGGCGATGGGCGTGGACGACAAGAACAAGGCACGCATCATGAAATTGAAGCGGACGGAACTCTGCGACGGCGTGGTCGGTGGATTCGATTTGATCGTTTCGCGAACCGGCTACACCGGCGAGAAGATGGCCTTCGAGTTGTTCGTTCATCCGGACCGTGCCGTGGATCTTTGGAATTCGATCCTGAGGGCCGGTGAACCGTTCGGCGTCAAGCCGATCGGTCTGGGCGCGCGCGATTCGCTTCGCACGGAGGCGGGCCTGCCTCTGTACGGCGATGAAATGGGACTCGGCTCGGGGAAGCATGGACAGCGCGACCTTGGCGTGGCCGAAGGCGGATTCGGTTCGTACGTCAAACCGTATAAGCCGTGGTTTATCGGACGCGAGGCGTACGTCGCCCGCGAGAGGGAACGCAAGGGTGTGGTGGTGCGCTTCCGCTTCGATGACCAGCGCGTGCGCATGGCGCACAACAGCGACCCGGTCGCGGACAAGGATGGCCGGACGATCGGCTATGTGACCTCCTGCGCCATTGACAGCGAGCGCTTCCTGACGGGCCAGGCGTTTATCGAATTGCCATACAGCACCGAAGGCACGCCGATCTTTATTTACCAAGGCGGCGTGATGGATCGTCCTGCAACGAGTGCGAAGGTGGTGAGCCGGTTTCCGAAAGGTTAGCCGAACGTGATTGCTGAATAGTGAATGGGCGGCGGCCGGCGGACCGCCGCCCATTGATTCTCACTGAGTCACTGAGTCCCGGGAGAGAACCGGGACGCCCAGGGGCAGGGTTGTGAAGGTGTAAGGTTTGCGGCCGCAGTTAAAAACCGTCTCGTGACACCCGTCCGAGATCGTTTGAGGTCTATGCCACAGTCATTCCCTGATGCCCTCCCCGCGGTTTCACTGGGTTTCGCCTGCGATGATCCGGATGGGTCCGGAGCGGCCGAAATACCAATTGCCCAAAAGCTGTTGAAAGTCGTAGCCGTCGACTTTGATCGCCGTGAAATTGTCATCGGTCAGGGCCGTGTGGATTCCCGCCGCCGGGCTGAAAACGGCTGTCACGTTTTTGAGCGACTCGCGCACGGACGCTGCGTACTGGGTCATATACGCTGCCTGGGCCGGGTCATTCGGATCGGTAACGCCCTTGGTCTGGCTTAGGGTCGGGTCGCGCTGTTCTGCATAGATGAAGACCGGCGTGGTCAGAAAAGGATAGAGCTGCACGGTCGAAAGGCAGATCTGCGGCTGGCCGGGCTCCGCCGCGGCGCACGATGGATCGGGAACCGCCGAAAAATAATCGTAGAAGGCCGCGGACCCCGGCTGTGGAATCAACGGACCCGAACCATAATCAGGCAGGGGCGGAACCCAGCTGCTATCGAGCACACCCTTCACTTTTGCCCAGGGCAGTTGCGAAGCGATCCAATCCATGTTGCTTGCCGCACCGAAACTGCCGGCGGATGATCCGCTGACGAGAACCTGCGTTGCATCCTTCAGGTTGGGCGAAGGGATCAGCGTTGAATCTTCCAGATCAGCGACGATGGCCGCGACGATCTTGTGCCCGCGGAACTGCATTTGCATGCCGCCCACCGGCCGCTCCGTGTCGCCGGAGTATATATCGGAACTGCAATACTTGATAAAAACCTGGGTGAAGTTCGCGAAATCCGGGTTCTCTTGATCGGACGAGGAAAAGATGCCGGCCCCATCCATCTTATTGGGTGCTCCCTGGGAAGTCATCAAATCGTGTTGACTGTTCCAGCGAAAGGCGCATGATGGATCACTGCTGCAATATCCGCCGCCCTGAAAAAAGATCAGCCAGTGCGCAGCGTCCGCACCGGAACCCAGGTTGAAATAATACACCGCCGGGGAGCCGTCGTTACAAACTGCCTGCCGCTGCGCGGCATCCTTCACCACATGTTTGGTCAGCGCCGGGGGGGCGGATGGCTGCGCAGTTGCCGGGCTGGCCGCACGCGCGCTCTCCGTAACGGGGGGCTTCCCGGTAACTTGTTGCAGGGGATGCGCCTGTCCGAGCTGGCAAGCGGCTAGAAACAAGGACACGATCAGAATCAAACTGCCGATAAAGGGTTTCATCGTGACATTTCCTTATCACCCATAAAAGAAACGAACCTCATGACTTAAACTGCAATTGAAGTATTTGGTCGATTATATTCCCACCTTTGAAAAACAGACTATTCTTCTGCCTGGTCTGTCGTGCCGGTTGGGCCTGCCTCAGGATGCCATCAACACTGTTTCAGCGGACTCCAGATACGAGTAAACTGGAATGACGGCCGGAATGCCAGCCGCTTCAAGCACATGTTGCACATCCGGGATCGGGTTCACGATGACCATTTTCCCGCCGCGCCGACTTACGGACTGGGCCGCCGACATCAGAAGTCGAATCCCCATCGATGCCAGAAAGTCCACTCTGGCGAAATCCACGATCACGCGGACCTTATCTCCGGCACAATATCCCGTAAATTTGGTTTCGATCTCGCTGCTGCCGGTGCTGTCCAATTTGCCGATCAATTGGATCAGGCGGATGTCGTTATCCTGCTTGGTGAATCTCATTTCCATATCTGTCACCTGCGATTCTTCTAGGTCAGATCATTATAGGAGTCTCGACTGGAATCATTGTTAACAGCAGGTTATGGTTTTGTTAGCGGTCCGGGTTTGGGAGGCCGCCTCCGTCCCCTGGCGGGCGGGAGTCTGCGCAGGAAAAGGGTTTCTGGCCCGCCTGCTTGCAAATCATCTTGGACGCAAAAAACGCCTCCACTGAAATTCGCGCAGGCAGACCGGCTGTCTATGAACAAGCCATCGGGACTTGGAATTGATCGGGCGCGGGCCATCACTCGGACACGGGGCCAGGGGGAAAAAACCGCGAGCCGATCGGCCGGACGTGGGAAAACCTGTTTGTATCGCGGGCCTCCCATCCCGAGTCTCCGTGCCGCGACCGGGAGAGGCACGGAGATGATGGACGGAAAAAAGGGGGGCGGAACAGGCCAATGGACTGCAGCATAAAGTGATTGCCTGTAGCCGTAGCGAGGATTCGATCCCGGTCTTTCGGCCGGGGGCAAATCCCGAGCTGGAGGACCGCCTCGTTCATGAAGAGATCAAACCTTGGATCGTTGAAATTGAATCCCCGATAAAATGACCGATCGTCAAAATGCAGCCCCCGAGCGGGCCCGCACAATCCGTTCTTCAACCTTGGGCAAGCGCTGCGCAGGGTGCAGAACCGTTTGGCAGGCCGAAGAAGGGCTGCCTGATTTCAGGATGGAAGTGCAAAGCAATATGTTGTATGATAACCCTGTGCCTGCAAATCATTGCAACCAAGGAGCATACCATGAACAAAGATACACTGCGTCAACTTGCCAATGCGCTTTCCGTCGTGCTGGCGCTGACGGTCAACATCTTGGCCGCGGCCCTGCCTTTGAATAACCAGACCACCGCCCAGATCTCCGATCGCTTCAAAGTGTTCTTCGTCCCGGCCGGATATGTCTTTTCCGTTTGGGGCATTATCTACATCGGCTGGATTGCATTCGCCCTCTACCAGTTTCTGCCCGCGCACAAGGAGAGCCCTCGGCTGCGCGGCCTGGGCTATCTATTTGCGCTAAGTGGTGTTTTCAACGCGGCCTGGCTGTTCTGCTGGCAATATAACCATTTCACGTTAAGCGTGCTCGTCATGCTGGTTCTGCTGGCTCTGTTGATTGCAAGTTATCTCCAGTTGAACATCGGACGCACTTCAGTGACGAACGCCGAGAAATGGTGTGTGGATATTCCCCTCAGCGTTTATCTCGGCTGGATCAGTGTCGCGACGATCGCGAACATATCGGACTGGTTGTATTTTGTCCATTGGAACGGATTCGGGATCGCACCGCAGGGTTGGGCGGTGATCATGCTGGTGGCCGCCTCACTCGTCGGGCTCTGGATGGCGCTCACGCGCCGAGACAGCGGCTACCTGTTTGTCCTGGTCTGGGCGTTCATCGGGATCGCGGTCAAGCAGTCCGCCTCCGCCCTGGTTGCCGCCTCCGCCCTCCTCTGCGCGCTGATTGTTCTCGGGCTGGCGATTCTGAGCCTCGTGCAGCGCCGGCGCCTGCCCGCCTGATCTTTCCATCCCCGGCGTCACTTCCATGGAGATCTGGAGCAGTCGGCCCGCAATCCATCAACGGCCGAGGTGCAGAACGGCTGAGACGGATCAGGAGTCCTTTCATGAATGTCTGGGAGAAGGCCGAACAGCAATTTGTCGATTCGCGTAACATGTTTTTGGGCACGATTCGATCTTTTTGGCATGATCCAAATGCCTGGGAAGCCAGCATCCGAAGCTTCGAGCGGCAGGACCGCCTCCGGCGGGCATCCTCGTCTTCGCGGGCAGTTCCAGCTTCACCTTTTGGTCCTCCCTGGAAAGGGATATGGCGCCCTTGCCGGTGCTCAACCGCGGCTTCGGCGGCGCGCGTCTGCAGGATGTCCTCCATTATGCCGAGCGGATGATCCTGCCGTATCGGCCGCGCCCGGTGGTGTTATTTGCCGGAACCAATGATATTGCCTGGCCGAAACCCGCCAGTGCGCAGGAGGTCTTTGAAGACTATCTGGCACTCGTCCAGCAGATCCGTTCGGTGCTGCCGGAGACGCCCGTTTATTATGTGTCGATCACGCCGGCCCCCTCGCGTTGGAGATATTGGCCGATTGTGCAGAAGGCCAATCGCCTGATCCGCGGGCATACCCGATCCGCCCCCTGTCTGCGGTCCATCCCGCGGGCGGGTCATCTGCTCGGCCCGGACGGCAAACCGGATCGCAGATTGTATCGATTCGACCGTTTGCATCCCGGCAAAAAAGGCTATGCCCGGTGGTCGGCAGTTATCAAACCTGTGCTTACGAGGGATCTGATCGGAATCCGCCCCATTCAGGATTCCATGATCTGATCGTTGGATGCGGGGTAGGCCACAGCATTTCCCTATCGTTTTTGGAAAATAAACAACTCTTCCGCGTCCTTGCGCGGCGAAATCGAATCCTGCGGTTTTTCGCGCGTGATCAAGTCAAAGCCGCGCTCCGTGAACAGATCCATTACTTCGCTTTCTGAAACGCGGAACGGCGGCCCGCCCGCCCGACCGTCCAGCGGGAAAGCCATATCAATATACGTCCCGCCGGGTTTCAGCAGACGCCTCACAACATCGGCATAATCGGCGCGCCGCCGCGGGTCAATGGCGCAGAAGCAGGTGTATTCGAGCAGGTAATCGAAGGAATTATCCAGTTCCCCCGGCAGGGTGAAGAGATCGTGCTGGAGGATCTCGACCGGTGCCTGGGAGTCGGCCAGTCTCTTCATTTCACGGACCGCATGCGGGGCGAAATCAATCGCGGTCACCTGGAATCCGCGGCGGGCAAACTCGCGGGCATCGTGTCCGCGCCCGGCGCCCGGAACTGCCATGCGCCCCGGTTTGAAGCGTCCGCTCATGGCCAGCCGCTTAAGGGCCGGTGTCGGCCCGCCCAGATCCCAGCCATCGGTCTTGCGTTCGTAATCCGACTGCCATTTATCCGGCAGATTGACATCCATCGGCATTGCCATGCTTTGCCATCCTCTCGTTCATGCCTGTCATGGCTCGTTCGTTGCGAAAAGTTGCGCCAGCGCGTTCTTGAAGGCTTCATAGGGTTGCGCACCGACGATGGCATAACGATTATTGATCACGTAGGTCGGCACGCCAGTAATGCCAATCCGATACGCTTGATGGACCTGCGCTTCGACCTGCGCCGTGTATTTGCCGCCTTCCACTGCACGCTGCATTTCATCCGCAGGCAGACCGACTTCTGCGGCGGCGGAACGCAGCACATCCCACTGGCTGATGTCCAATCCATCCGCATACACCTGGCGAAAGACGGTGCCATGGAATTCGTTGGCTTTGCCGTGCTCCCGGGCGTACTCGGTCGCTTCGTGCGCGCGATGCGTGTTATAGATTCGTTTCGTCGCTGCGAACTTCATCCCGTACGAAAGGGCGATTTGATTTAATCGCCCTTTCGAGCCCGACGCCCGCGCCTGTTGAACGTGCTCAGGCAGCTCCCGGCCCTCGAGCGGTGTGTCCCAATACAGATAGAACGGCCGCCACTCCAGTTCGATGTCGTGTTCCGCTTTTAGCTTCTCGACCACACCCTGGCCGACATAGCACCACGGTCAGATATAGTCCGAAAAAACCGTCAATTTGAATTTCATATGCTTTTCTGATGAGCAAGATTAAAGAACTCTTACCTGCATTCCATCTCAAATGGAATAAAATGAATCAACTTGTTTCGCCCAGGTACATCTTGAAATCAAATCATCCAAGATCAGCTTTACGGTTAATTCTCTCCCTCGGCGTGATCGCAGGGATTGTTGTGGTCGCCGCGTTGATTTTCCACTCTCAATCAGAGGTCCGGCCATTGAGCGCGGCGCGCTTGGCCTCTGATCCGTCGCTGGGTTCGCCGTCCGCACGGGTGACCATCATCGAATACGGCGACTTCGGTTGTGTGACCTGCCGCGGCTGGGAGCAGGCCGGCGTCTTGAAGCAAATCGTCGCGGCATATGGCGATCAGGTTCATTTCGTGTGGAGGGATTTTCCGGTCATTACGGCCCAATCCCCGGGGGCGGCGGAGGCCGCTCAATGTGCATTTGATCAGGGCAAGTTCTGGGAATACCACGATCTGTTATATGCCAAAGCGCCCGCGCTCAGCATCAGCGACCTAAAGTCTTATGCTTCGCAGATCGGTTTGAACGCATCCCGGTTTGATCAATGCCTTGACTCCGGACAGAATAAAGCCAAGGTGGAGCAAAGCCTGGCGGAAGCGCGCGGTTACGGATTTGTCGGAACTCCCTCATTCATCGTCAATGGGAAAAGGGTGGTTGGACCGGCATCGTTCAATCAATTCAAATCCATGATTGACCCGATACTGGCTGGGGGCTAGGCCCGGCCAGGGAGCCTTCTGGCGAGGCGCGCCGCGCAGCGGCGTTCTCCTGAAGGCTGAGCAGGACTCGCACTGCACCTACGGGTCGCGCCTGATTTCTTCTTACGCCCACTCCCGCCTGTCCACCCTGCAGGCCGCAGATTCAACGGGCCTGATTTTTGAATTGACATTCTGCGCCGTGCTCGTTATAATTTTTTCAATCAAATTGAATGAAATCCTTCGGGGCAGGGTGTAATTCCCGATCGGCGGTACAGCCCGCGAGTGCTTTGACTTTGCCAGGCACATGACTCGGTGAGACTCCGAGGCCGACAGTATAGTCTGGATAGGAGAAGGTAACTTCGTCAGGCCAATGCCGGTCTGATTCCGATTCGATGTCCCGAAAACGATGGTTGTTTTCGGGATTTGTTTTGGGTCAGCCGAGACGTTTGCCTGCTTCCGCGCCCCGCACGTTGAATCGCTGTGAGGCGTTTTTATTTGCAGAGAGTGAAAGAAAAGATGGATCTGAACTTTATTCAAAAATTACCCCGGGCTGCCCAACGCGGTTACCGCTGGCTTGGATTGGTTTCCCTCCTGGCAGGCTTGATCACATGGTGGGCGGCCGCGCGCTACAGCGGCCTGCCCGCGTTCATCCTGCCATCTCCCCTGCAGGTGTGGCAGCGCTTTTTGTTGTCACTCGCCGACGGGGAGCTGGCACAGAACACTGCGGTCACATTGACCGAGATCCTGCTCGGATTATTGTGGGGCACGGTCTTTGCCGTGCTGCTGGGTTACCTGCTGGCCAAGTCGCGGGCCTGGGAGCAAATGCTCTCGCCATACCTGGTTGCCAGCCAGGCAGTGCCGCTGGTCGCGATCGCACCGTTGCTGGTGATTTGGTTTGGACCCGGGATGTTTTCCAAGGTGCTGATCTGCGCCTTGATCGTTTTCTTTCCCGTGCTGGTCAATACGATCGTGGGCCTGCGCGCGGTGCCGGCCGCTTTGTATGACCTGATGCATTCCCTGCGGGCCTCGCCCGGACAGATCCTGCTGCATCTGGAAATTCCGGCTGCCCTGCCCATCTTCCTCGGCGGACTTCGCATCGGCGCCACCCTGTCGGTGATCGGCGCGGTGGTCGGTGAACTCGTCGGCGCGGACCACGGATTGGGCGTGCTGATCAACATCGGCCGCGGGACGTACGATACGCCCATGGTCTTCGTGGCGGTCTTTGCGTTGATCGCCCTGGCATTGTTTCTGTACGGGATCGTGGCATGGATCGAAAGAAGACTTTTGGCCTGGCAGGAAAGGGCCGAAAATTCGAATGTTTAGGCTTAAGGGAGACAGCGTGTTGAAAAGAATCGTTTTGCTGGGATTGATCGGGCTGCTGGCAACCGCCTGCGGGACGGCTGCCGCTCCGACACCGCCGGGGGCCGCCCTGGTTCACATCAAACTGCCGGTGGGGTACGTCGCCAACATTCAATTCGCACCGTTGTATGTGGCGATCGAGAAGGGTTATTACCGCGAGGCGGGCATCGAGCTCGAGTTCGATTATTCGCTCGAAACCGACGCGGTCTCGTTGGTCGGCGCGAACAATTTGCAGTTCGCGGTGGTCTCGGGTGAACAGGTTCTGCTGGCGCGCGCCCAGGGCCTGCCGATCGTCTATGTGGCGGCCTGGTATCAAAAATATCCGGTGGCTGTGGCCTCCAAGGCATCGCAAAATATTCAGAGGCCGGCCGATTTGAAAGGCAAGAAGATCGGCCTGCCCGGGCGTTACGGTGCGAATTACATCGGGCTGGATGCGCTGCTCTACTCAGCGGGCCTGAGCGAGAACGATGTCACCCTCGACGCGATCGGATTCAATCAGGTCGCGGCACTGGCCGCGGATCGTGAACAGGCGGTCTCGGTTTATACGACCAACGAACCCATCCAGCTGCGCTCGGAGGGTTATCAGATCAACGAACTGCGCGTGGCCGATTATGTGCAGCTCGCTTCGAACGGATTGATCACCAACGAAAGGACCCTGGCCAGCGATCCGGATCTGGTGCGCCGCATGGTGAGCGCCACGCTCCGGGGCCTGGCGGATACGATCGCGGATCCGGATGCCGCCTATACCATCAGCACGAAATATGTGCCGGATCTTACGACAGCCGATGCGGCGACTCAAAAACAAATCCTGTCCGCTTCGATCGATCTTTGGAGAGCGAAGCGACTCGGTTATTCCGATCCGCAATCCTGGCAGAACATGCAGGATACCCTGCTCAAAATGGGCCTGCTCAAGCAACCCTTGGATCTGTCCAAAGCGTTTACGAATCAATTTATCCCTTAACCATATGCCCGCCGCCTCCTCTGATCCCATCCTGTCCGTCCGTGACTTGAGCATGACCTACCCCGATGCCAATGGCGGACTGCACGCCCTGGCGGATGTCTCGTTCGAGATCTGCCCGCGCGAATTCGTCGCGGTGCTCGGGCCGTCGGGAAGCGGCAAATCCACCCTGTTGAGAATCCTGGCCGGATTATTGAATCCGACGCGCGGCTCGATCCATTTTGCAGATGGCGATGCACCCCGCATCGGCATGGTCTTCCAGCAAGCCAACCTCATGCCGTGGCGCACCGTGATTGAAAACATCGAATTGCCGTTGGAATTGGATGGCGTGAACAGAGGCTCGGCGCGCGCCCAGGCCCACGAATTGATCGAGGTGGTTGGCCTGCAGGGCTTTGAAGACAACTGGCCGCGCGATCTTTCCGGCGGCATGGCACAACGCGTGGCGATCGCCCGCGCCCTGATTCATGACCCCGATATTCTCTTGTTGGACGAACCATTCGGCTCGCTGGATGCGCTGACGCGCGAGCGCATGTGGAGTGAACTCTCGCGCATTTGGCAAATGCGGCAGAAGACCGTGGTCATGGTCACGCATTCGATTGAAGAATCACTGTTCCTGGCCGACCGGGTGCTCGTGCTGACGCAACGCCCCGGCAAGATCAAGTTGGACTTAAAGGCAGACCTGCCGCGTCCGCGCGACGATGAGATGCGTTACACCGCCCATTTTGGGAAGCTGGCGAGGAAGTTGAAAGAGGCGATCGGATAGCACGCCCTGAGGGTGCTCTTCGTTGAGCAGCGCTGCGTGCGGATCAGCCTGTCCGCGGCCGCCCGCGCCTCTGCCAATTTCTAGGCCTCACCGCTGGATATCCCCCAAACGTGAACCGCAATACCCCCGAACTCGGACATGCCGCATTCGCATAAGAGGCAGCCAGATCTTTGCCGCCCCTTTCCATCCGCGGGTGACGATTCAAAGTGCCCGGCCGGCCTCGATCACCACCTCGCGTGAGATCGTGGCAGGCGCCGCAGGATCGGCCCCAACAATCCAGCTCCCGGCTGAGGAGCGCCGAAAGGGTTTCGAGCCCGGGCAATCAAACAGGGCAAATTCATCGTGCCTCCCAACCACGACGCAGAACAGCATTCTGCCGTCACGATCTGTTTCGTCCGGAATGCGCAAGGGGGAAATGGGTTTTGCCGGACCGGCAGGAGACCACCGCCTTTGTCGATCGATGCCGGTCGGAGTGAAAACATCTCCCGCCATTGAGAAGCAAATTGCAGGGACCCGGCTTTCCTCGAAACGATCCCGCTGATCAACTTGCGGCTATGCTGTCACCAGAAGTGGAGGCAACCGGCTGGACGTTTAACCCATTCAACAACTTTTGTGTCGCCGCCGCGATCTCCTGTACTGCCGCCTCAAAGGCTTCCTGATTCACGCGTGAAGGCTTGCGATACCCGCTCACCTTGCGCACGAACTGCAGGGCGGCTTCCTGAACCTCCTGCTCGGTGGCGGGCCGATCCGGCAGACGCAAAGGTTTAATACTTCGGCACATTTGGCTCCTCAATCACTTTCGATCCATTGTGATCATCATCGGCGCGATGGCAGTTAGAGAAGGAGGCAGCATTCGCCATGCTGCATCTTTTGGTCATCACTTGCCGCCGGGACTCGGATCGGGCTGTACTTGTATCAAAACCGCACGCACGACGACCCGGTGGGTGTAGGTGTCGGTGCTGGCCTCATAGTCTTTACACGTGATCAGGGTGATCCAGGGCAGATCCTCATGTTTGAACGCCGAAACATCGGTCGCCGAGACGAGGTCATTCTCGAGTACCTGATAGATGTAACGTTGACCCGCGAAGTGGATGATGACCTGGTCGCCCCATTTCAGGGTATGCAGATCGACAAACGGCCCCGGCAGACCATCCGACATGTAGACGTGAGCCGTGATCACCGAGTTGCCGGAATGGGTCGGGTAGGCGGTGCCGTCCAAATATCCGGCTTGATCGCCGAGCCAGGTCAAATCCCACGAGCCGTCCGCGTTCAAAGGAATACCGACGATCGCTAGCTTGACGTTCAGGCGCGGGATTTCCAGCCACAAGTCGCCGAGGTCCTGATAGCTCTTGTCCGCAGGCTGAACCGGCAGGCGCGTGATCCTGCCCGGGGCGAAACCTGTCAGCGGCGCCACAGGCTCCAGGGATGTGCCTCCGCCCCCCTGGCCGCCGCCGCCGTTGCCGCCATTGCCATTTCCCCCTCCGGACCGGCGAGTGATTGTTACGGAGGAGCTTGCGCCGTAGTTATCGGCGCCACCCGGCGCAGACGGGGCGTACCAACGCTGGGTTGCGCTCGTATTGTAAGGGGACAGCGACGGCGGGGTTGGAAATGGGTCAATGAACAAACTGGTCCATTGCGCGCTCGCCGCATTGACCGCCGACCCTGGGCCCACATAGATCGCCTGGAAGGAAATATGGGCCGTCGTACCCAGCGGGAAGTCATTCCAGTCCAGCGTCAGGGTATGTGTAGGGGTATCGTAATTCGAAGAGGTGGGAGCCGGGGCCGTCCCGCTGACCTCCAGGCTGCCCGTCACAAACGAAAGGCCAGCCGGGATCTGATCTGTGACCACCTCGTAGAGGGCATCCTCGGTGCTTTGGGCGGAATGGGCGATGTCAATGCTGAATGTGATGGTAGCGCCGGTGCGCGCCGAGGTGGGAGTGGCGCTCTTTTTGATGGTCAGCCTGGGCTCCACGATCTTGACGGGCGCGGCGCTGATCGTGTCTGCCAAGCCGCTCCGCGTCCAGACCGCGTGATTGGCCAGGCTGTCACCGTTTTGATTCGCAAGAATATCCAGAACGATCATGGAGTATTGAACCTGTATCACCTGGGAGGAGGACGCCGTACTCTTAACTGTGCCAAAATCGAACGCAATATTTCCGCCGGAATTCGTGATCAACGGATTGCTGCTGCCGGGCGTTGTGCCATCCTTCGTGTTGCAGGCTCCACCGGTGTAGGTCGTGCTGGTCACGCCTGCCGGCAACGTGACGGAAATACAATCCACAAAGGCAAGCCCCGGGTCTGGCGTGTCCACCAGCGTTACGTTGGTCAATGTTGCACCCGCGGGAACGGCCATGTCAACTTCATAGGTGATAGTCTCGCCAATCGCCACATTGGAACCGGTGGTGTAGGTCGAGCTCGTGGACACGATCTTTTTGCCCAGGGAGGTCAGGAAGCCAAAGTCCACTGTCGGGTTAGAGGTTGTGCCCGTGGCATTCGTGACTTGGTTGTTTGAAAGCGCACCCGCATCTCCAGGCGTCAATGTGACCACGTTACTGGAAACCGTACCGACGCCTGTTCCAACCCCGTTGTCATTATTGTCGGCATTGGTGTTCGGGCTGGCCGTGTCGGCGGAATCGTACGTATCCACCGTGCTGGGATACCCGGTGGGTAGAACCTTCACAATATAGTTCCCGGCCGGCAAGCCGCCAAACAGGTAATTTCCACCCGAACCCGCGGTGGAGGTCACGCCACCCGGGGCGTCATCCGCCGTCCCCAGGATCCCGTCCGGCCCCACATTGATCTGGGTCGTGCCATCGCTGGCGAATAACTCCACTGTGGCGCCTGGCAACGGCGAATCGGTGCCGCTTTCATACGTGCCGTCTCCATTGATGTCCGCATAGATCTGGTTTCCCAATTGCAGGCGATAGAAGCCAAAGTCGACCGTGAGATTGCTCTGGTTGTCGGCCGCCTCACCCGGAGGGTTGGGGCTTGGGAGGTCGGTCTCGCCAGTTGGCTCACTGCCTCCGGGGCCGAGCGTTACGGCTTGGGAAGAAACATAGTTGATCGCCAGGCCGTTGAAGGTGCTTGTGCCGTTATCATCATTGTCCACATCGTTGTTCGGGCTGGGGCCAATGCTGTCGCTGATCGTTGTGCCTGCCAGGCTTGTGCCGCTGCTCAGGTATCCCGCCAAAGGCGCCCCGCCGGTGTTAAAGTTGGAGGCAGGGATGACCACAATATAGTCTCCGGCCCCCAGGTTATCGAAACGATAGTAGCCGTTGGCATCGGTAGTCTGAGAGGCCACAAAGGTATCGCCTGCATCGAACACGCCGGGAGTGGTCCCGCTGTCCTGATATAGGTTCACCTGCACACCGCTGATCCCGGTCTCCCCGGCATCCAGGATACCGTTGTCGTTCGTGTCGTACCACACCCGATTTCCCAGGCTGTACGGGGTTAAGGTCAGCGTGGCCACCGCCGCCTGGCGGACGTCAGGACTCTGATCCGCGGTCAGTTGGCTCGGCAGGATGGTGTCGGTATAAACGCCAGGTTCGGCGCCCGTGACGGGAATTGTCATGGTGCAGCTGCTGAATCCCACCGGCAGGCTGCCGCCCGATAGTTGGATCACGGTCGCGCCGGCGGGGGCTGAAAGCGTACCCCCGCAGCCATTCGTCGGAAGAGGCGCGGAACCGCCGGCCACCTGCAAACCGGGCGCGGGCGTCGTGGGCAGGTCATCCACCAGACCCATGCCGGTCAAGCCCACGTTGGTGGTGTTCCGGATCGTAAGGGTCAAAATGGAATAGCTGTTCAAACCCGAGGACTGGGGATTGGGAGCAAAGCTTTTGCTGATGCTGGCGCCCGCCTCGTTGGTCAGGGACGCCGCCGTTGCGGTCCTGTTATACGCACCGTTGAAGGACGTGACAGCACCAACGGGGATCGTGTTGGTGAGATTGCCATTGACCACCATGGTCACGCTCAAGGTGATCGTGCATTGGGCGCCTGCGGCCAGGTATCCGCCGCTGAACGTAAACGTGCTGGTGCCGGCTGTCCCGGTCATCTCAGCCGGAGCTCCGGATGGCGGATCGCAGTCGGAGGGATCAAGATTGGGCGGGTCGGCGAGGATCATCTCCCCAGCCGGATAGTCGGGCGGCGGGGTCGTACCGCTATAAAACATATTGTCGGTAAATTGAATGCCGGTCAGGGCCGTCGAGGTATTCGGGTTCCTCAGGATAATGCTCATGGTCGAATTCGCGCCGCCATAGACCAGCTGCGGGACGAAACCCTTAACCACTTCCAAATCCAAATTGCCCACCGTGAGGTCGGCCGTTGCATTCGAAATGGCATTCATCGTCGAACCGGAGCCATCATCGATGGTTGCCGTAACGTCCGTGGTATGAATGG
>DATJBI010000064.1:0-3267 GCA_035515435.1 Anaerolineales bacterium | reverse complement strand
CTGTGTTCGATGAACGCACCGATGTCTTGCACTTTCACATCCAGAAAGGATTTGTTCGACCATGCGAAAAACAACTTCAAGTCACTGCCATAATGCAAAGCAGTTGAGGACTTCGGTGATTTACGCCGAAGCCAACTCAAGAACTCCTCGATTTCAGGTATCATGGAGCTGCCTCCTGGTGGTGCGTGGATTGCCTGTCTTGGCTGACAGGCCAAGGGAAACTTCGCGGTTCCTAATCCCACGTTACCACCACGCCGTCCGGCGTAGTTTCCGGAGGAGTTTTTCACCGCAACGGGTGAAAGTTACGCGAAGTTAATGTAAGGTTGTTCAGAATGAACAAGCACAACGGGCGGACCGCATAAAGACCCAATCAGAGGTTATCCCAACCCCGGGCATTCCAGGCGACCCGACTGCGCCCCCATCGCCCAGGGATCAATCACGGGCAACGCTTCAAGCGGGACAGCCAAAGTGGAAAAGGGCGGATGGGAAGCCGAGGACCGCAGGGCACTGGGATCTGGAACGCTCGACCGGCACGGTCAGGGGGTCGTACAAAGCAAATCCTGGATGGAGACGGAAAGATCCCGTGCTATACTGGATTCAGGCATTTCCGCCCCATCGCGGATGGAGGAACACATGGACATGATCCCTTATCAGCAGCTTGCCGAACACCTCAATGCCTTGCCCAACGGTTTTCCACCGACGGACGATGGGCGGGAATTGAAATTGCTGGCGAAACTATTCAGCCCGGAAGAAGCAGGACTTGCCGCTCAATTAACTCTCAGCGCGGAGCCTGTGCAGCAGATCGCGGCGCGCACGGGCCGGAATGTGTCCGAGCTGCGAGACCAGCTCAAGGAACTGGCCCGACGCGGGCTGATCGAAGCCGAAAGAACAGAGAAGGGGCTGGCGTTCAAATCCATGCCCTTTGTCGTCGGCATTTACGAGATGCAGGTCGGCAACCTGGATGCGGAACTGGCGCAGCTTTTCGAAGATTACTTCCAGGGTGCATTCGCGAAAATGCTGGCTATCAAGCCGCAATTCCACCGCGTCATCCCCGTGGACGAGGCCGTCCGGAACACCATGGAGATCCGGCCGTTCGAAAGCGCGGCGGAGATCATCAATGCAGCGAGTTCATGGGGAGTGCTGGACTGCATCTGCAGAAAACAAAAAGCGCTGATCGGCCAGGCCTGCGGACATCCGATCGACGTCTGCATGACCTTTGACCGGCACCCGAACGCCTTTGAGCGGAGCACGGTGGTCCGCGCCCTTACGCGCGAGGAAGCAATGGCCACCCTGCGCCGGGCAGCGGAGGCCGGGCTCGTCCACTCGGTCAGCAACACCGCAGAGGGTGTGACCTATATCTGCAATTGCTGCACCTGCTCGTGCGGGATCTTGCGCGGCATGGCCGAATTGGGGATCGCAAACGTGATCGCAAGTTCGGCGTTCGTCAATCAGGTCGACGAAGCCCTTTGCAGCGGTTGCGAGGACTGCCTCGGCTCCTGCCAATTCAGCGCGCTTTCGATGGACGGATTGGTGGCCAAGGTGGACCCGCTGCGCTGCGTGGGATGCGGCCTGTGCGTGATCGCCTGTTCAACGGGCGCGCTCGGCCTCCTGCGGCGGCCCGACGATCAGGTCATGAAGATCCCGCCGACCGGGGTGGAGTGGGGAGCAGAGCGGCTCGCGCAGCGAGGGCTGTAGGGGAACGGACGGCCCGATCGAACGCGGCAAGGTTGATCTCTGCGCCTCAACCCTGCCCGATCACCAGACATCTCCCTTGATTTTCCTCAAGCATTCGTGCGGATCATCCCGCCCCCGCGCCGAAGATCGCGGCGGACTGCCGGGGGCCATGCTGAACCCACGAGGGCAGATCTGGCACGGAACCAGCGCCCCTCCCACCTAAGATGGATGGCGCGCGGGCAGAAATCGTCTATCATTCGTCCAAGCCAGGGTCACCTGGACTCTGGCGTGCCAAAGGAGAATGCCATGAGAATTTTATTGTTGCGCAGCAAGATCCTGATCCTGTCCCTCACCCTGGCGTTGGCGCAGTTTGCATGCAGTTTTGGCGCACAGAATTCGAACAGTTCCGCGCCCTCGTCTGGCGCTGCAACGCAGCCATCGTCCCCGACGGGCGCGCCGCAGCCCACGCCAGCCCCTGCCGCTACCAAATCAGAGCGCGGCACTCCTGCCGAGGCCCAGGCCATGCTCAAACTGGCAGTGGACCACTACAACTCGGTTGGACGCGATCAGGCGCTCAAGGATTTCACCGCCGGCTCCACGCCGTTCCTCGACCGTGACCTGTATGTGGTCTGCCTTGGTTCGGGCGGTGTGATCACGGCCAGCGGCGGATTTCCCCAATATGTCGGCCTGTCGGCGGACGTGATCAAGGACTCGGCCGGCAAGCCAGTGGGCACCACGATTTGGACCAAGGGTTCAACCGATGGCCAGGGTTCCATTCAGTTCAACTGGATCAACCCCGTGTCGGGAAAGACCGAGCCGAAGATCTTCTTCTTCCAAAAGGTCGGCACGGAGGTGTGCGGCGTCGGCGCGTACAACCCGTAAGAACAAATAGACCTCCGAAGTTTCTGGCTCCGGAGGTCTATCCGTGGTGCCGTCAGCCGCGGTCAGGATGGCACCCTGGGCGCGTGCACAATCCCGCCGCGCCCGGACGGATCACCCTGACCAGGTCCCGGAGACGACGAGCCCGCCCGGTTCGCCGGCACGTGCAGCGACTCAACTACCTTGAGATGGTCTCCGTCTGAAACGGATTCCCGCGGTGTGCGGGCGCGGTCGGGTGGAGAGCCGCCTCATGCGCTCAGGCGTCCACCGGTTCCCCCCGGAGGGTCGTGGAGAAGGCCAGGCCCTCCTGCCCCCGATCCACGCGGATCACATCCCCTTCGCGGAAATCGCCGGCCAGGATCTTCAAGGCCAGAGGGTCCTGCAGTTCACGCTGAATGGCGCGCTTCAGCGGCCGGGCGCCAAAATCGGGATCGTAGCCCACTTCTGCCAGGTATTCGCGCGCGGCTTCACTGACTTCGAGGCGATAGCCTCGATCTGCAAGCAGGCTGCTCACGCGGCGCAGCTGGATGTCCACGATGCCCCCCAGCTGTTCCCGGCTCAAGCGATGGAAGATGACGATCTCGTCGATGCGGTTGAGAAACTCAGGGCGGAAATGATCCTGCAAAACGTGCGTGATCTCGTCCCGGGTCGCTTTGCGGCCGCCCTCCCAGAGCTTGCTGCCCAGGTTGGAAGTCATAATGACGACCGTATTGC
>DATJBI010000063.1:0-4602 GCA_035515435.1 Anaerolineales bacterium | reverse complement strand
TCTCTCCATTGCGGTGGGCGTGTTTTCGATCGGGGTGATCGCCGGTGCATACGTCATCATCTCGCACGATATGAGCGCCAGCTACGCCGCGAACCATCCTGCCAACATCGAACTGCGCATGGCGGATTTTAACGAGGATGTGCTGACCTCCGTCCGCAACATGCCGGGCATCGCCCATGCCGAAGGCCGACGCGTATTCAGCATCCGTGTCCATCCGGAGAACGGCAGCAGCTGGACCGTGATCGACCTGGTGGCCTTCAACAATTTCGCCGACAATACGGTTGACCTGCTTACCCCGATCGAGGGCAATCCGGATCCCTCCAAACGGCAGGTGGCCCTGGAAAAGGATGCCCTGAGCCAGCTGGGGGTCAAGGTCGGAGACCAGTTGATTTTCGAGATGCCGGACGGGACGACCAGGACGATGCCCGTGGTCGGGGCTGTCCAGGATCCCACCACCGGCGCCGGCGATTTTCTTGCGCCGCCCTTCGGTTATATCTCCATGAACACGCTCGAAAACCTGCAGCAGCCGGATCTCTACAACCGGATCTATGCAACCGTTTCGCAACGCCAGGATGATGCCGCTTCCATCAGCCGGACCGCCGGCGCGGTCAAGGATCGCCTGGTCCGAGCGGGTATCCCCGTGGACCGTGTGCTGACCTCGAAAACGCATGAACATCCCCTGGCCGCGACGGTCAATGCCATCCTGGGGATCTTGATGGCCCTGGGTGTCCTGATCGTCTTCCTTTCATCGTCGCTGATCGCGAACACGCTGAACGCGCTGCTCAATCAACATCTGCGTTACATCGGCGTGATGAAGCTGGTGGGCGGGCGCAACCGGCAGATCCTGATCATGTATCTGGCCTTGATCGTTTCTTTCGGGGTGCTGGCCCTGCTGATCGCCGTGCCGCTCGGCGGACAGGGTGCGTACGGCCTGGCCGCGTTCATCGCCGGCGAACTGCGATTCAATCTGCTCGGCTACCGGATCGTGCCGCTCGCCCTGGCGATCCAGATCGCCATCGGGATCCTGGTCCCGCTCGCGGCCGGGCTGGTGCCGGTGGTGAACGGCTCGAAGGTCACCGTGTTGAAGGCGATCAGCGGCGATCTGGCGCGCGGGGCGGGCAAGCCGCTTCGCCGCGGCCCGAAGCGTGAATCCAATTTGGAAAAATTCCAGACCCGGGCCACGCTCGCCCTGTCCAGGCGCGGCCTGCATATCCCGCGCCCGCTCCTGATCTCCCTGCGCAACACCTTCCGCCGGCGGGGGCGGCTCCTGCTGACGCTTTTCACCCTGACGATGGGCGGCGCGATCTTCATCGCGGTCTTCAACGTGCGCGTCACACTGCACGATTATATCGGTGCCATCGGAAACTATTTCAAAGCGGATGTCGAATTGGATTTTATCCAGCCCTATCGTGTGCACGAGATCCAACAATACGCCCTGCAGATCCCCGGCGTGCAGAGCGTGGAGGGCTGGCAGGGACTGAGTGCGGATCTCCTCCATCCGGATGGCTCCACGCTCGATGCCCTGAACATCATTGCGCCGCCGGCCACGAGCCCCCTGGTCCAACCGATCATGGTTTCCGGCCGCTGGATCGAGCCCGGCGATGAACGCAGGCTGGCGATCAGCGAGTCCGCGCTTTCGGATCTTCCCACTCTGAGGGCCGGCGATTTCCTGCCGTTGAAGGTCAATGGGCGCACGGAGCAGTGGCAGGTGGTCGGCATATTTCAGTTCGTCGGCCAGGAGGGAATTCTGGCGTACGCACCGCTGGAATATATTTCGCAGGTGAACGACCTGGCGGGTCAATCCACCCTGTTCCGGATCCAGACGGTCCAACACGGCCGCGCCTACCAGGACCAGATGGCCGAGACCCTCGACCATGATTTCCGTGCGCAGGGATTCAACGTTCTGCAGTCCCAGGCCGGATTGGCCTCGCTCGATACCGCCTCCCAGAGCCTCGACACGCTCGTGACATTCCTGCTCATCATGGCGCTCCTGACTGCCACGGTGGGTTCAATGGGCCTGGCCGGCACCATGGGGATGAACGTGCTCGAGCGCACCCGCGAGATCGGCATCATGCGCGCGATCGGCGCCGTGGACAGCATCATCATGCGCACGGTGATCGCGGAAGGAATGGTCATCGGATCGATCTCGTTCGCGCTCGCAATCATCCTATCGGTGCCGTTCACGTACCTGCTGTCTTATATCGTGAGCCTGGCCGTCTTTGAAACGCCGATCAAAACCGTGTTTACGATCAGCGGTTATTTGATCTGGCTGGCATTGATCCTGGCGATGTCCGGGATCGCCAGCATCCTGCCGGCCCGCAACGCGGCGCGCCTGACCATTCGGGAAGTCCTGGCATACGAATAAAGGGGGCCCAGTGCAATTCAAGGAAGGTGAAAGATGAAAAAGAAATTCTCGCGGTTCGTCTTTTGGATGATCGCCCTGGCCCTGGCCGGCTGCGGAAGCCAGCCCCCTGCGACCCCCGCCGCGCCGACCAGTCTGCCCTCCGGAACGGTGATCGCCGAGGGCCACATCCGGCCGATGCGATCGGTCAACCTGGCCTTCCAGGCCGGGGGCGGGGTCGCCGAGATCATGGTCAAGACCGGCGAGGCGGTCCGGAAGGGCGAGGCGTTGATGAAACTGGACAGTTATGAGGCTGCCCAGGCGCAGCTGACCTCCGCCCAGTTGGAACTGACCTCGGCCCAGCAGGCCTTCGACGCGCTCAATCGCGATGCCACCGGAAGCCAGGCCCAGCTGTGGGAAGCGTACATGAACGCACAGGTGGTGCGTGAGAATGCCCAGAAGACCTGGGACGGTTTGAATTTGCATGATATTGAGATCCATATCCGCGACGCGCAGGACACCCTGGCGACCCGCCAGGGGGAACTGACGGACGCCCAGGCCGGCTTCGATCAAGTCCGGAACCTGGATCCAAACAGCGGACGCTACAAGGTTGCCCAGGACCGGCTGCGGAATAAACAAAAGGCCTACGATGAGGCGGTCACCAATCTGGAGTCCGACCTGCGCGCCCGGGATGATCCGCAGGCTGCACTGAACGCGGCCTTGTCTGCCGAGGCCGAGGCAAAATATCAATATGATCTCACCTCCCAGGGGCCCAACACGGATCAACTGGCGTTGGCGCAGGCGCGGCTCGATAATGCCAGGGCCCAGGCCGCGGCGGCCGAGCAGGCCCTGGGCAACTATGAACTGAGCGCGCCCTTCGACGGCGTGGTGGCCGACGTCAGCGTGGACCTCGGCCAGCAGGTGGGGCCGCAGCAGGTGGCCGTGAGCGTGGTCGATCCCAGTCAATGGATCGTGGAGACCAATGACCTGACCGAACTGGAAGTGGTCAGGCTGGCTGTGGGTCAAAAAGTTGCCATGGTGCCCGATGCACTCCCCGCGCTGAGACTCAGCGGAACGGTTCAAACGATCAGCGGCGCGTTCACCAAACAGGGCGGCGACATCGTGTACGCCGTGCGCATCCTGGTGGATAACCCGGTCGACCCGCGCATCCGCTGGGGCATGACGGTCGAAGCGACGTTTGCGCCGCTGTCCAAATAGGATCCAGCTTCGGAGGGGCGAGCCGTCGCGGCGCCCCTCATTTTCATTTCTTCAGCAGTGCTTCGCGCTCGGGTCCATTCGCCACCCAGCCCACTTTCACGCCCACCAGTTCCTCGATCGTCTCAACATAGGCCCGCGCCCGTGCCGGCAGCTCCCCATACCGGCGCAGGCCGCGGATATCTTCCTTCCAGCCCTTGAGCGTCTTGTAGATCGGTTTGACCTGGCCGAGCTGGTAGGCATCGAGATCGTGGTAATGGGCGCGCCGGCCGTTGAACTCATAACCGGTGCAGACCTTGATCTGGTCGAACCCGCTCAGCACATCCAGTTTGGTCAGGAACAACCGCCCGATGCCATTGAGCTGCGAGGCGAAACGAACGAGCTCCGCGTCGAACCAGCCCCCGCGCCGGATGCGTCCCGTGGTCGCGGCGACCTCGCTCAGAGCCTGGGCGGCACGGGCGTCCTCCGTGACCTCCGTGGGCATGGGCCCCGCGCCCACGCGCGTGGTGTAGGCCTTGGTCACGCCGATGATGTGCGTGATGGCGCGCGGTGGGATCCCGAGTCCGGCCGTGGCAGCCGAGGCGAGGGTGGTCGAGCCCGTGACGAACGGATAGGTCCCCCAATCGGGATCGAGGATGGAACCCATGGCCTGTTCCAGCAGGAATTTCCTCCCCTCCTTCAACCCGTTCTGGACGATGGGGAACAATTCGGTGATGAAAGGTTTGAGCTCGAGATAGTAGCCGAGATACTCGGCCCGGACTTTTTCAAAATCAAGTTGCGATCCGCCCAGCGCGAGCAGGATCTTGTTCTTCAATTCCAGCTGCACGCGCAGCCTGCGGGCGAATATCTCCGGATCTGTGAAATCGCTCCAGCGGATCCCGTTGTAACTGATCTTGTCTGCGAAGGCCGGACCGATGCCGCGCCGGGTGGTCCCCGTCGCGCCCGTGCCCTTGGCTTCCTCGTAGAGCCCGTCGAGCATCTTGTGGTAGGGCATGATGAGATGCGAGCGCCGTGAGATGAACAGTCGTTTCTCCAGCTTGATGCCC
>DATJBI010000062.1:0-13640 GCA_035515435.1 Anaerolineales bacterium | reverse complement strand
GAGAAGCAGAATTGGCTCATTTCTTGGATCATGGGATGTTCGGGTTGCCATGGGTGCGAAGGGTCGACTCCCAGCAGGATGGCATAATTATATCTGCTTGCAGAAGGCTGCGTGGCTTTTGGTCCCGGCGTACCGATTCGGCTGCGAGACTTCCGAAGTCTTCGAAAGTCTGATACAATACCTGTTGCACGCCGACACTTCGAACATGATGAAACCCTCGGCTTCCCGGTCGGGGGTTTTTGTTTGCAAGGCCCCCTCCTCCATCTTCCCCTCCCGCCCGGAGACGGGATGGGCCGGGGTCCGAAAGACGAAGATGCTTATCGAACGCACCGACCTCCGCAACATCGCGATCATCGCCCACGTGGATCACGGCAAGACCACGCTGGTTGATTTTCTATTGCGCCAGGCGCACACCTTCCGCGAGAATCAACAAATCGCCGAGCGCGTCATGGATTCCAACGATCTTGAGCGGGAGCGCGGCATCACCATCCTTGCCAAGAATACCGCCATCAGTATTGTCGATCCCCAAACGCAACAGCCGGTCAAGATAAATATCGTGGATACGCCAGGGCACGCCGATTTCGGGGGCGAGGTTGAACGCGTCATGAACATGGTGGACGGCGTCTTGCTGCTCGTCGACGCGGCGGAAGGTCCCATGCCTCAGACTCGTTTTGTGCTTAAGAAAGCCCTGGAAATGGGGCACAAGGCCATCGTGGTCATCAACAAAGTGGATCGCAGAGATGCTGAACCGGCGCGGGTGCTTAACGAAACGTTTGACCTTTTTATTGAACTCGGCGCAAGCGATGAACAGGCCGACTTTCCGGTGGTCTATGCCCAGGCCACGGCGGGCAAGGCGGGCCTTACTCCCGAGCTCGGGCCGGATCTGCAGCCTTTGTTCGATGCCATCCTCCGGAAGATTCCCGCGCCGAAAGTCGACCCGGGGGCGCCCCTGCAAATGCTGGTCACGACCCTCGGCTATGATGATTATCGCGGCGTCACGGCAGTCGGACGCGTCTTCGCGGGCAAGATCCGGGCCGGTCAAAAACTTGCCCGCTTGAAACTCGATGGAGAAAACCTGCCTGAAACCGCCCGTTATCTTTACACGTTCCAGGGCCTGAACAAGGTTGAAACAGAGGAGGTCGGCGCGGGCGATATCGTCTCGCTGGCCGGTCTCGAAGGAATCGCGATCGGTGAGACATTGGCGGATCCTGCCAACCCCGTTGCCCTGCCGACGATCAGGGTCGAGGAGCCCACCGTCCGCATGACGTTCGGCGTCAATACATCACCATTTTCCGGCCGGGAGGGGAGGTGGGGCACCTCGCGTAAATTGCGTGAGCGGTTGTTCGATGAATTGAGAACGAATGTGGCTCTGCGCGTCGAAGAGACCGATACGGCTGAAAATTTCCTCGTCAGCGGACGCGGCGAATTGCATCTGGGAATCTTGATTGAGACCATGCGGCGCGAAGGATATGAATTCCAGGTGTCGCGCCCCGAAGTGATCTTCCACAAGGCCGATGACGGCTCCCTGCTCGAACCCTATGAAGAAGTCCACATCGAGACGAGCACGGAGACCGTTGGGGCAGTCGTGGAAATGCTCGGGGCGCGGCGCGCAAAGATGATGGAGATGCACGACACCGGCCAAGGCACGACGCGCATGGTTTACATCGCACCGACCCGCGGCCTGCTCGGCTTCCGCTATCAGTTCTTGACCTCCACGCGCGGCGCCGGCGCGATGCACACCGTCGTTCATGGCTACGACGAAATGGCAGGTCCCATGTCGACGCGCACAACCGGCTCCATTGTGGCGATGGAAGCAGGCGATACCACGGCCTACGCCTTGAAGTCTGCGGAAGAGCGCGGCACGTTGTTTGTGAATCCCGGCGTGGCCGTGTATGAAGGCATGGTGGTGGGCGAGAGCAGCCGCGGGCAGGATATCCCGATCAACGTCTGCCGCAAGAAGCATCTGACGAATGTGCGCTCCTCGCGCGGCGACATGGAAATTCGACTGACGCCGCCGCGTCAGATGAGCCTGGATGAAGCCGTCGAATATCTGTTGGATGATGAACTATTGGAAGTGACCCCGCTCTCCTATCGCATCCGCAAACGCATCCTCAAAACCGATGAACGCGGCAAGCAGACCAAGAAAGCCAAAGAGCAATTTGAAGAAACCTAGCGGCAGTTGCCGGCATCAACCGAGACGATGCTGGAAACCTCGTAACTGTTGAATGCCTGTACTCCATAGGTGACCCCGTCGTCCCAGTGCCAGCCCCAGCCCCAGCCGCTGAAGCTGTCGGTGTAGGACGTTGCGCCTCGGCCCAATGTCGCGATTCGATGTCCGTCGCGGTAGACCCGCACCCCGGTCTGGTCGGGATCGGTATTCCTCCAGCGCAAGACAGCCGTCTCCTGTCCGCCCCCCCATCGGCCTCCGCCGTGCCATGGGGGTGTGCCGGTCGGAGTGGGCCAGTTGTTTCTGGTGCAGGAAACGCGCAGATTGGTCGGTTCGCTCAGGGTATATGCCACGATCACGGTCGTGGCCGGTACGGAGAGATCGATGGTGTCTCCGTTCACCGCGGCGTATTGTCCCGAAAGCCAGCAGAGGGTGCCCGGATAGCCGGGCACATCAATGATCCAGTAATTGTCTGCCGGATCTTTTCCGACCACCGTCACCGTGGTTCCCGGATAGATCGTGATCACAAAACCATAATGGGTACTGGGGCCGGCGTAGCAATTTGTGGCAACGCTGACGCTCAGGCTGGGCGGCAGGGGCGTGTTGGTGGGAGTTGCTGTGGCGGTGGGAGTCGAAGTATTGGCGGGGGTGGCCGCGAGCGCCTCCTGCGTGAGGGCCTGCAGGGTCTGCGCCACCATCGTTGAAACCTGATCCATACCCGTAACCGGATGGGTGGGTGTGCTGGCGGGCGAGGAGCCCAGGTCCACTGTAAAGCTGCAGGCCAGGGTTACCGATGCAAGAATACAGAATAGAGCAAGAAGCTTTTCAATAGCCTTCATTTCTCTTCCTTAGATATCATCTTGTCCGTTCGCCTCGTGTCCAAATATACTCCAATCATGAAGAGAAATGATGTATTTTGTATGTAGATTTTCCGAAATCGTCCAGCCCCCGCGAAGAATGAAAAGAGGCAGCCCCACTTCAGTGGGGCTGCCTCCGTTTCCTTTATGGGCAGCTTGAGAGGGTTACGCCTTTGGTTACGGAACTGCCATAGTTGTTGAAGGAGGCCACACCATAATTCCAGGTGGTCCCATTGACTATCAGACTCACATTGAATTGATCGGTATAAGAGGTCGAATTGGCGGCCAGGGTGGCCAACAACGATCCGTTCTTGTAAACATAGAACCCATTTTCGTTGCTGGAATTATCCTTCCAGCTGAGCGTCACGGTCCACTTCCAGCTCAGGATCCAAAAATTGCCAACCTTATGCGAGTTGTTTACGCTGACACAACTGAGGCCCACGTTTTTGGGAGGGTTCGGTGCTGTCGGCACAGGCGTTGGGGTGGGCGGCATGGGCGGCGGAGACATCTCAGGCAGACCATCCGTATCCCCGGTCACCGTTGCGTATTGTCCCCACAGCCAACAACTGTTCCCGCCCCCACCCGGATATTTTATGATCCAATAATCTGCGGGCGTATATTTGCCAACCACCTCCGCGCTCAGCCCAGGCTGGAGGCTCATGACGAGATCATAATTAATGTTGGGGCCGGTGCGACAGTTCGTGGTGGAACTGACCGTGACAGTCGGCGGAGTCGCCGGCGGGGCAACCGTACTGGTCGGTATGCCAGATTGTGCCTCCTGTGTCGCCGCCTGAATCGTCTGCACGGCCAAAGTCAATGCAACACTGAGGTCAGCCGGTCCCGGTGTGGGGTTCGGCGGGTTTGTGGCTGCCTGGGTGGGTGCATTGGACGGTAAATTGCAGGCCAGTGCGCCAAGCGCCAGGATGATCATTACGCCGAAAAGTCTTTTGAGGGGTTTCATCGCGTTCTCCTTGAATGGGAATTCGCCCTCATTATCACACGTTCAGCAGGAAATTCACACCCCCACAAAAGCACTATCTGCCCGCTGGCCCGGGCTGTTGGCCATGACCACAGGAAAGCCGGGTGCGACAAAACCATCCGCGCGAGACTTCCCATTCAAGCGGCAAGGGAGCAGAGGTCGCCCTTCGCAAGGCGTGCGCCGCTGCTGAACCCGGGCCGATTGGGTATTGTGGGTCAGAATCCGGGCCCATTAGATCTTTAGGGGGTTGGATTCACCGCAGGAGGAGTGCATGGGCCGATCGGAATTGCATACGGCCCAATCTCAGTGAGAACCTGATCCGCTCCCACCCCGTTGCTCTTCAAGGCGCGCACCCACCATTGGATCGCGGCGGTCGCCCCTGAAAGTATTTCAGACGAGATCGGATTCAGGTCTTCGGTGGAGCCGGTAAAGACCCTAGTTCCGTCAGACCCAACCGAGGATTGATTGAGCAGGAGGGAATCGTAGACCGTGGTCGAACTTGCCCCATCAAACACCAGCGGGTTCTTCGAGACGTAGTTTTGACCCATATACTTTATTGCGACGAAGGCCACTCGATTTCCGGGGTCGCTGACTTTGACTTGAAAATCGATAACGGTTGGAGCCGTGCTGGCCGGACAATGATAGCTGTAGCTCAAACTGGAAGGCCGGTAGGCGGCGCTCAGCGTAACGGGTGCCTGGGAAGGGCTTGCGGGGGGAAGTGCACAAGGGCCGCTGTAACCATATCCCCAGAGCCGGAACCCTTGAGTGGTATCTATATTGAGAATGCACATCTGGACCGTTTTTGAGGAGGCGGTGTTTCCATTTGCCTGGGCTGCAGCCTGGATGGAGTATTGTCCCGCCGCCGGAGGGGTCCACTTCAAAACGGCCTGGGCGCCTGTGGAGGAATCCACGCTCCCGATCATCTGCCCGTTAGCGGAGAAGGTAATATGAACCGGCTGGCCGCCCGAGGAGGTCGCATTGGCGCCCGGGGTATAAGCCTGTGCCGCAAGGACATAGGGAGACTCAGGCCAAATGACAATGGACGTACGCGGCGAAATCAGATCAACTGCCAGGGAATTTGATGCCGGAGGCGAACCGCACCCAGAAAGAAATAAAAAGGTCAGTGCAAAACATGGAAACAACCAACGCAGGCGGAAATTCATTTTTTACCTCTTGTGGGATGTCGGTCATTGCGTGTGTAAAATGGTTGGAATGCGGGCCGGTGGGCCAACAAACCCAGGCACCGCAAAGGCAGGCATATGTCCGCCAATTATAGTATTGAAACAGCAACCCGTGTTTCTAAGCGCAGTTCACTGCCCGGATCTTGCGACGAACAGCGGTGAGCCGGCAGGATTGCGCCTTATTCTCGCCCCGGCCCACAACAGGTGTGCCGGCCTGCAAATTCGCGCTTGGATTTGGACGGAAGCTCCATTGGTTCCTCCCTGACCGGAAGAAGGGCGGCCCCGGCCTATTTTGCGGCGTCCCTTGGAAGATCATGAGCTAAGGTAGTCCCAGACGGCCTCTTTTATTGCTGAAGACAAAACGAGATAATTGGGCCAATCTTCGCAGTATTGGTAGCGATACGCGAGGCGGATCATTCCTTTCCGATCCACGACGAACTCGCCGGGCAATTGCCAGGGACTGTCCACCAGCGCGCGCGTTGTGCCGTGGCGGGTCGCCAACATTCTCTTGCCGGCCTCCACGTCGCAGCGCAAATATTCGTCTCCGAGATCAAAGACGACCTGGGAGGGTTTGCCCTCCAATAAATCAAAGGCCTGGTAGACTTGATACATTGGATCGCAGAGAACCGGACAGGGAATATTATTGTTCTGGGCGTAACGCGCGGCGCGCTCCGGCTCTCCCTGACCGATCACGACCACGTTCCCGCCGGCCCTGACATACTCCGCGAATTCGGCTTGCAGGCGTTTGGCACGGTCAATGCCGCAGCTGCATCCGTAATGGCGCCAGAACATCAGGAGGGCGGGGCTGGATTTCCAAAAATCTGAGAGACGGACTTTCCTGCCGCCCGCGTCAAGCAGTTCGAAATCCGGCGCGGGATCGCCAACCTGCAGCGGAGGCTTTGTCCAACGCACACGCGTTGGACCCCTTACCCAGGATGCCAGCCATTCTTTCTCAGCTTCTTCGATTTGTCTTTCCAGTTCATCCATGATCACTCCTCAGCCGAAAGCGTCCAGGGATCGTGAGTTCTAAGGGTTTGCACAATTACTCAGCCGGAAACCGCCGGTTGTACGTTGGGGGGAGGTTCCACTGCTATTAAAAGCCTCAACACTATAGGAGAAAATACGGCCGGGGCCCCTGGATGTGTCATCCGTGTAGGTCGTCGAATTGGCAGGTAATTCCGCGAGGAGGGTGCCATTGCGATAAACCCGATAACCGGTTTCATTGTCGGCTGCATCCTGCCAGGTGAGCGTTACAGCCGCCTGAGTCAGCGAGGCACAGGAATAGTTGTAGTACAAACTGCCCGGCGCGGCTGGTACCCCCTGTGAGGTGGAAGGAGGCGCCGTGACTTCGGGAACATTTTGCGTGCTGCCGGTAATCGCGACGTCTTGGGCCGCAACCCAGCATTCTCCCGCCGGGCTGACGATCAGCCAATAGTCTCCTGTCGCATCTTTTCCGAGCAGCGCCGCCTCTTGATCCGCCTTCAGATCGGTGAGGCTTTTGTAGTTTTCACCCGGCCCCGTCCGGCAATAGCTGACAGCTTTGACGACCGCCATCGGCGTCGCAGAGGGCGAAGGGCTGGTCAGGGCCGGCGTGGCCAATGCTGCGCTCGGTGTGCCCGCGGCCCGTTCGACGGCCTGCATGGTCTGTGCGACGACCGTGGCGACGGCCGATTGGGAGGGTGATGAAGTCGTCCACGCCTGGTTGATCGCATTGCAGGCCAGCGCCGCAAACATCAATGCCCAGATTCCTGCCAGGGGCTTTCTCATCGCGATACCTCGATTCGTGATCATCTATTTGCAAATGGAATGGATCGTAATGGTCTTTCGCGCAGATAATCCGGCATCATTATACGCCTCGAGGCCGTAGGTCAGATCGCTGCCAATGATCACATTGGTCGTGTCGGTGATGGAAGTGGTTGTGGCGGGGATATCCGCGATCAATGTGTCCTGCCGGTAGACGCGAAAACCGTTCGCGTCGCGGGCGGGGTCGATCCACGAAAGGCTGACCGTGGCTTTGTAGATTACGCCATTGGAATACGTACAAAACCAGGGCCAGCCCACAATGGCTGGAACGCTGGGCGGCTTCTGGGTGCTGGGTTGCGGCGTGACCTCCGGCAGATCTTCATAATCTCCGCTTGGAGAGCCGTCGCCCGTCAATACCCAACATGTATCCGTCCCGTTCGGCGCCCTGATCAGCCATGCGCTTTGCGCGGCATCTTTGCCGATCAATTCGACGGTGCTGCCCATGCTCAATCCCGCGACCGTTTTGAAGTTGGGGCTCGTGCCGGTCCGGCATTGCGTATTATCGTTGATATATAAGAGCGCTTTGGCCGAGGTCGGCGTGGAGCCGGGCCCGGCCGGGGTCGGTGTGCTGAGACGGACAGACTGGGTGGCCGCCTGAAAGGTCAGCGCGACCAGCGTCGAGGCTGCCTCGTTCACCGTCAGGGCTGCAGGTGTTTTCGGAGCGGGGCCGCACGCTGACGAGAATAGGATCAGGGCACCCACGAACTTGAAGATCGCGGGGCGCAGCGTCATCATCCTTCCACTCTCTGACCGGATATGCCCCTGGTATTCGAATGAAGGGGTTCGGTGCCTATTCTCCATTGCCTTCCAGCCACGAGGCCATGTATTCGGGTTTTTCCAGCTCCAGGGCTTGCCTGGTGAGTTGCAATGGATGGAACGCATCCACCATGACGGCAAGCTCATCGGTCTCTTTTTTGCCGATGGAGGCTTCCGTCATGCCGGGCTGCGGGCCATGCGCCAGGCCGTACGGATGCAGGCTGATGTCGTACTGATCGATGCCTTTGCGCGACATGAAACTGCCTTCGGCATAATAAATGACTTCGTCGGAATTGACGTTCGAATGATTGTAGGGCGCCGGGATGGACTGGGGATGGTAATCGAAGAGACGCGGTACGAAAGAACAGACGACGAAGTTGTGTCCCTGAAAGGTCTGATGGGCGGGGGGCGGCTGGTGCACGCGTCCCGTGATTGGCTCGAAGTCTGCAATGTTAAAGATCCATGGATACAGAAAGCCGTCCCAGCCGACAACGTCGAATGGGTGGTGATCGAGCACATGGCGCGTCAATCGGTCACGCACCTTGATGCGGACCTCGAACTCGCCGCGCTCGGTATGGGTCTCCAGCTCTGACGGCAGGCGGAAGTCGCGCTCCGAATACGGCGCGTGTTCAAGCAATTGACCGTAATCGTTGCGATAACGTCTGGGCGGCTCGATCTGCGATGGATTTTCAATCGTAAAAAAACGCGCTTCCTTTGAATCCAACTGCATCTGCCAGGTCGTCCCAAACGGCAGGACGATGTAATCGCCTGAATGAAACGGCAGGCTGCCGAACTGCGTCTTCAGCGTTCCGTCCCCTTCGTGGACGAACCAGGTCTCATAGGCCTGCGCGTTGCGATAGAAATAATCCATGCTTTTCGAGGCGCGCGCCACGCCCAGGATCACGTCGTCATTGCCGAGCAGTGGAATCCGCGCCGAAACGGGATCCGTTCCGCGCGGCGCCTGGACGGTTCGGAAGGCACGGTGGCGGATGGGACCGAAGTCCACATACTCAGGCCTGAGCGGTCCGAGGTCGTCGGTCTGCATCACGCGCGGCGGAAGAAAATGATGATAGAGTATGGATTGGAGAGAAGAGAAACCTTCCAGTCCCATGAGTTCTTCGCGATAAAGTTTTCCGTCAGGCTTTTTGAACTGCGTATGGCGTTTATGCGGGATCTGACCCAGCTGGTGATAGAAAGGCATTCAGACTCCTTTTGCTAGACAACCTGCTTGCTTAGGGTGGATGGTGATGGATTGGACCAGTCCGTCCAGCGAGGTCAGGGAAGGGGAAAAGGCATCGTTGCTCAGCGCGTTCATCTTTTCGGCCACGGCCTTGAAGTAGTTATCATAGGCGCCTGGATCGCTCTGGTTATAGCCGGGGAACGGGATCCCAGCCGGCGGCGTGGATGCGGCTGGACTGTCGTCGTTCGCAAGGAACGGGGCCTGAATGGGAAGCACGGCGACAATGTAATATTTCCCGTCAGCGGTCAAGCCTTCGAAATGATAGAACGTGCCGTTGTTGGCAACCGGTCCAACGGCCTGCCCATATTGGGTGATCATGCGGAGGCCTGACCCGTTCTGGAATTGGATCGTTTTTACCTGGGCCACAAACATGGAGGCCGCATTGAAATAAGGAACCTGCGGCAGGTTGTCGTTGGTCAGCGGGGCGGCCGGATTCAACAGCGCGGCCCGTAGACGCTGAAGACTGATCTTCGCCCCATCATACATGGACGCATATTCCTGCGCCGGATAAATATCGATCAGGATCCTGGAGAAATGGCCCGGGGGGAGGTTGTATCCATTGAGCGTGAATTCGATATGCGCCGGCGCAACCGCCCACGGTCCGCCGTTTTGATCGTCCGGGTTATTGGGGACAGCCTGCGCGGTTGCACCGCCGGCCAGTCCGTTTGAAATGACAAAGCCGACATTTTGAAAAGAAACAGGAATCCCGGCAGGCCGGGAGGCGGAGGTCGGCGCGGCGGGGGTCATCGCTTGCAGCGTGCCGGCCACGATCGTGGCGATGCTTGCCTGGTCAGGAGTTGTTCGCGCAGCGGATGCAATACTGCATGCCAGAATGAAACCTGCGGCTGCCACGGCTAAAAGAACCTGCTTGAAGCGTTTCATATCTTCCTATTGGATCGAGAAGGATTGAATCAGTGCGTCCAACGTATTAAGCGCCGGGCTGAATTGATTCGGTGCGGCTGAATTGATCTGAGCAGTGATCTGCTTGAAATAGGCTTCAAAATCCGAACCGGAGGCGTTGTTCGCTGGAAAAGCAATTCCGCCGCTCGGCACGGGCGAATCCGGGTTATTATCTGCAGACAAGAATGGAAGATTGACCGGCAGGATGGCAACGACGTAATACCGGCCGTCGCTCGTCAGGCCCTCAAAGTGATAAAACAATCCGCCGTTGTTGACGGGCGAAACATCCGATGCGTACTGGGTCACGATGCGGAGGCCGGAGCCGCCGCGGAATGGAAGGATCTTTTCCTGCGCCGCGAACACTTGTCCGGCATTAATGAATGGAATGCGGGGCAAATTGTCATCGCGATAGGGCGCAGCCGGATCGGAGATCACCGCCTGCAGCCGCCTGATGCTTTCTGCCGCGAGGGCATTCGCCGCGGCATAATCCGGAGCCGGATAAACGAAGATCTGCGGAACCTGAAAGCTGCTTCCCAGCGCGTAGCTGTGCAGGGTAATTTGCAGATGCGCCGGTGCTACGTCCCAGGGCATCCCGGTTTGGTCGGTCACGACGTCGATCGTCTCGGCGCTGGCGCTGACGGCCAATTGGTTCGGAATTACCAGCCGGAGGGGCGAGGCGAAAAAGGGGATTCCGCCTTGCGCTCCCGACGCAACCGCGAGGGTTGGCGATCTTGGAAGCGTGGACGCGCCGGCCAGACTGCATGCCAGGATGATTGGAAGAGGCAGAAGAGGAACGATGATTCTGAGAAGTGCCTTTGGTTTCATTCTATTTTGTTGGCCCTGCTCCCGGCTCTGCGATCACGACCACGCTTTCCTGTTCGCTGGGATCGTTGCGCGCCACGACGGCAATGACCTGTTCCTTGTCGCTCAGGTTGACCGGCTGATGCGGCACATTCGGCGGGATGAATAGAAAATCGCCCGCTTCATTAATGCTCGCATGTTCGAGGTTGGGACCGTATTTTGTCTCGGCGCGGCCCTGGACTATGTAGATCGCCGTTTCGTATCCGTCGTGATAATGCGGGGTGGCCTTTCCCCCGGGCGGGATCCTGATCAGATGCATGCATAAATGATGGGAGCCGGCCGTGTTGGCGGAAATACCTTCAAAGTTCGGCAGACCCTGTTTGGTGAGCTGCGGGCCGGCCGGGCGAACTGTGATCACGGGTTTGTCTTCGATGGTCATAGGCGTTTTCCAACCTTGTTTCGCAGCGTGCCGATCCGTTCGATTTCCAGTTCCACGACATCCCCCTCGTTCAGCCACGGGCCCTGGCCCTTGGTCAACTCGAGCAGACAGCCTGTGCCGACCGTGCCAGAACCGATCACGTCGCCGGACAAGAGCATCACGTTCTCCGAGGCGCGCGCAATCAGGTCGCCGAATGACCAGTACATATCCTTGAAATTGCCGTGCGATCTTTCGACTCCATTGACGCGCGCCCGCATCTCCAGATCGTAGACGCCGGAACCCCTGCTTGTTTCACCGCTCAATTCATCTGCGGTGATAATACAGGGGCCCAGCGCCGAGGCGAAATCCTTTCCTTTTGCAGGGCCGAGGCCGACCCTCAGCTCTTCGCGTTGTACGTCCCGTGCGGACCAGTCGTTGAAGATGGTGTATCCGAAAATATGATCTGGTGCGTCCTGCGTTCTGATGTTGATACCTGGTCTGCCGATCACCGCCGCGATTTCAAGCTCATAATCCAGTTCCTTGGTGTAGGATGGGTAGGGGATCTCATCCTCCGGCCCATATATATTATTCGGATTCGTAAAGTAGAAAGTTGGAAACTTGTACCATTCCGCGGGAACGTCGCGCCCGCGGTTGGCATTGGCGGTTTTGACATGATTCTCGAAGGCATAGCCATCGCGCAGCGTGGTCGGGCGCGCGATGGGGGCCTGAAGCCGGACCTCTTGCAACGGGATCCGGCTTGGGTCCTGCAGCTTGCGAACGCGCTCGAGTCCTGCCTCCCCGGCTTGGACCAAATCCATCAGTGAAGCGAACGGGATGATTTGAATCCCATCGTCCGATAACAAGCCGGGACGCAGCGCAGAATTGGACGTTGAGAAGGTCACGAACTTCATTACAGATTGCCTCGTTTTTCCTGTTCAAGTTCGAGTGCTTCAAAGAGCGCTTTGAAATTGCCCTTGCCGAAACTCTGTGAGCCATGGCGCTCAATGACTTCGATGAACATGGTGGGACGATCCTGAATGGGCGCGGAGAAGATTTGCAGCAAATAACCTTCATCATCTCGATCCACCAAAATGCCCAGATCGTGGACGGCTTTCAAGTCCTCATCAATCTTGCCGACGCGCTCAGGCAGAACCTCGTAATAGGTTTCAGGCACCCGCAGGAATTCGACGCCATTTTCCTTCAATTGGGAAACGGTCTTGAGGATGTCACCGGTGATCAACGCGACGTGCTGCGCGCCGGGCGTCAGATAATAATCCAGATATTCTTCGATTTGACTCTTCTTCTTGCCTTCCGCCGGTTCATTGATCGGGAACTTGACCCGCCCGTTTCCGTTCGACATCACTTTGGACATCAACGCCGAATATTCCGTTGAGATATCTTTGTCGTCGAAGTGCATCAATTGACGGAAGCCCATCACCTTATGATAGTAGTTGACCCATTCGTTCATCTTGCCCAACTGCACATTGCCGACGATGTGGTCGATCGCGGCCAGACCGGCCGGCCGGGCTTCCTTGTCCTGGATCGGCCGATAGGTGGGTGCGAAGACTCCCCGGTAGTCGTCCCGGTCCACAAATACATGAAGCGTTTCACCGTACGTGTAGATGGCCGAGGTGCGATAGATGCCGAAGTCGTCTTTTTGCTCGCGCGGCGCCCAGGCGGATTTGCCGCCCCGAGCGGTGGTCTCCTGCCAGGCTTTTTCGACGTCGTCCACTTCGAGCGCGATGACTTTGACCCCATCGCCATGGACCAGATGATGCGCGGCGATCTCGCTGGTGGGTGAATAGGGGGCAGAAACAACAAACCGCGCCTGGCCCGACTGCAAAACGTACGAAGCAAAGTCGCGATTCCCGGTTTCCAAACCGGAATACGCGGTCGGCCTGAATCCGAACGCCTTCCACCAATAGAACATGGCGTGTTTGGCATTGCCCACATAAAAGTGGACGTGGTCAATGGATTTGATTTGAAGGAAGTCCGCTTCCTCGGTCAGGGGCCGGGAATCGGAAACGGGCGCGGATTTTGACGCGATTTTTGTCATGGCTCTCTCCTTTGGCTGTGTGATTAATTCTAGTACAAAGGCTGACCGATTGCAAATAAAAAACTGCGGCGGAGATCAAGAACCGCCGCAGTTTCGTCTGGATCATGATTGACCGGGATTGAACCCGGACCGGGGGGCTGGGGAGTGCAGGGTCTGGCGGGACGGCGGGCGGAGGGCCCCGCCAGCTGCCGGTCCGGCTACCGGCGGGCTGCACGGTCGAGATGATCCCCCTCCGCCCTATCGTACAAATGCCTTGCGTCCGGCATAGACGGCCGCTTTGCCCAATTCTTCTTCGATGCGCATCAGCTGGTTGTATTTCTCGACGCGCTCGCCGCGCGCGGGTGCGCCGGTCTTCAAATGACCGGTACCCATCGCCACAGTAAAGTCGGCGATGAACGAATCCACGGTCTCGCCGGAACGATGGGACACCATGGAACCCCAGCCTGCCTTGCGCGCCATTTCGATGGCCGCAATCGTTTCTG
>DATJBI010000061.1:0-2022 GCA_035515435.1 Anaerolineales bacterium | reverse complement strand
CGTTCATGCAGAACACGTTGCTGGTACATCATGGGTTGCAGATAACGCATGAACACGGTGCGGTCGGAGAGCGTGCCATGAAACTTTGCCAATAATGTTTCATCTTCGGGCAGGATGGGACGAATGGTGATTTTCTTCTTAGCCTTCGTCGTCCACTCACCCATATATTGGATGGGATACGGACGAATGGCCAGTTTGGGTAATTGATCCTGGCGGGTGTCCTTGTCAAAGAGCAGGACGCGGGCGTCCAGCGCCAGCAGGTTTTCGGGCGAGGCCAGCAGGGGATTGATATCCAGTTCCTTGATCCAGCGCTGTTCCGCAATCAATTGCGAGAAGCGGACGATCAGGCGCTCGAGGGCGGCAAGATCCACCGGATCGCGGCCACGGACACCTTTCAGGGCGGTGTAGATGCGGGTTCGTTCGACCATGCGCCGCGCCAGCGTTGTCGTCAGGGGCGGCAGGCCCAGCGAGCGATCCTTGAAGACCTCCACCAATTGACCGCCAAGGCCGAACAACAGAACAGGACCAAATTGCGAATCGATGCTGCTGCCAAGGATCAACTCATATCCCTCCACCTTGATCATGGGCTGGACGGTCACGCCGAGGAAGCTCTCCGCGCCAGCCTTCGTCCGGACCGATTCGGCGATTGTCTCGAAGGCATTTTCCACGGCCGGCGCATCCTTGAGATTCAACTGCACGCCACCTACATCGGTTTTATGGGTGATCGTTTCCGAATGAAGCTTGAGCACCACGGGGTAGCCCATGGCGTCTGCCGCTTTGACGGCCTGGTCCTTGCTCTTGGCGATACGCGTTTCCACAATCGGGATGCCGTAGGCAGCCAATAGTTGCTTGGATTCGAATTCGGTCAGGATGGTGCGCCCTGAATCGCGCACAGTCTTGATGATCTGCGCTGCGCCTTCACGGTCCAGCCCATCGTGATTTGCTTCGCCGGCCGACATGGGCGTCTCATACAGGCTGCGCAAGTTCTCAGAGTAGTGAGCCATGTAGTCGAAGACGCGCGCGGCCGTGTCGGGATAGGGGAAGCTCGGAATGCTGGCTTTGTTGAGGATGACCTCGCCCGAAGCAACTTCATTGCCGCCCATCCAGGTGGCGATGATGGGTTTCCCGATCGATTTTGCATAGGGCGCCAATTCCTCGGCGGTCCTGGTGGGGTCGGTCATGGCTTGTGGCGTGAGAATGACGAGGATGCCATCGCTATTAGGATCCTTGGCAGCGATTTCGAGCGTCTTGCCATAACGCTCCGGACTGGCATCACCCAGAATGTCAACCGGGTTGTTGTGGCTCCAGGCTGCCGGCAGGAGCTGGTTAAAGGCTTTCATCGTATCTTCAGAGAGCCTGGCAAGCTCGCCGCCATTGGTAATCAGGGAATCCGTGGCGAGTACACCCGGCCCCCCTGCGTTGGTGAGAATGGTCAGGCGCCGCCCCTGGGGGCGAGGTTGTTTCCCGAGTACTTCGGCCATGTAAAACAACTCGGCAATGCTGTTGACTCGCAGGACTCCGCTGCGGCGGAAGGCCACCTCGAGCACTTCATCACTGCCGGTCAGTGAGCCGGTATGGGAGGCGGCAGCTTTGGCAGCTCCCTCGGTGCGGCCCGGCTTGATAACGATGATCGGTTTAGCCAGCGCGACTTCACGCGCGGCGGAGAGGAAGGCTCTGGCATTGCCAATGGTCTCCATATAAATGACGATACTTTGTGTGTGAGGGTCGTCGCCAAGATAATAGATGAGATCGCTCCAATCGACATCCAGCATGGAGCCGATCGAAACAAAGGCGCTGAATCCCGCGTTCTCACGCAGACTCCAGTCGAGAATGGCTGTACAGAGTGCCCCGCTTTGGCTGATAAAGCCCACGTTCCCGCGTTGCGCAATGGTGCTGGCGAAGGTCGCGTTCAATCCGGTAGTCGGACTCATCACGCCCAGGCAGTTCGGGCCGATGATGCGCATTTTGCCACGGCGGGCTTCTTCCAGCACACGCTGTTCCAGCTCGATGCCTGCTGCGCCT
>DATJBI010000060.1:0-18021 GCA_035515435.1 Anaerolineales bacterium | reverse complement strand
TCGCCGGAAGAAGTGGAATCCGCCCTGCCCGATCCGGGAGCCGATGCCCCCGGCGCCGAGGACGAATAACCACAGCGGCGGTGAACTGGATCGGCTCCTGCAATTTACGCAGGGATCAGCGCTCCGGGTTTGATCCTTTCTTTTTCCCCTCCTTTGCGCAGAAGCCACGCATCGCCGGATACAAGCTGCGTTTTCCTTCCCTCGCTTTTGACAAATGAGCCGTCGGCCATCATGATCACGGGGTTATCATGGAAGACATGATAATCCATCAACCAGTTATCCCTCGCAAGATCTCCGGTGTAATGCACATGGAAATTGAACGGCGTGACGTTCAGCCCCTCAAAGTGCGGCGTCGCAACCGAGTTGAGATCATGGGAGGTCAGGATATTCGGTCCGCACAGCACCGTCCCGGCGCCGAATGCAATCAGCGGCAAACCGGCCTGCACCTTTTTGGATAGATACGACATCAAGCGGCTGATATGCAGACGATGATTGAGAAGGAAGGTGTTGCCGCCCGGAATATAAACCAATTGGGCGCGGCGCAGGACCGCTTCCATTTCCGGAAGCTCCATCATTTCAGTGTTGAGCATTTCCAGGCGCGCCAGGCCCTCAAAGGATTTTTCGGCCCGCGCCAGCCACTCCTCGCCATAGAGCGAAGCCATCGGCAGATATGCCACCCTCGCATCGGGCCGGCCGGCGAGATGAGGCCGCGCCGCCTCCAGGATGTAGCGGATGTCGTCCCGCTCGCCCGGGCTGGAAAACAGAGCCAGGTTCATGTTTAAAGCGTCAGGATGATCGGGTCGTTCTTCGTCACAATGATGGTGTGCTCGAACTGTGCCGCGATGGCGTTATCGGCCGTGCGCAATGACCAGCCGTCCCGCTCCTGCTTGATGCGCCCCTGGCCCGTTGTCAGGAACGGCTCGATGGCAATCACGAGTCCCTCCTTCAAAATGCGATGATCGCGGGGGTTGTAGAAATTCCAAATCTCGCCCGGTTCTTCATGCAGGCCGCGTCCAATGCCGTGACCGGTCAGTTCATAGATGACGTTATAGCCGCGCCGGTGCGCTTCCTGCTGCACCGTTCGGCCGATCCCGTTCAACGGGCTTCCGGCGCGTGCCACGTTGATCGCTTTGTTCAAAGTCGCTTTGGTTGCTTCAAGCAATTTATGTATCTCGGACGTCCGATTCGATACCCACAGCGAGGCGCCGGTATCCGCAAAATAGCCTTCCAATTCAGCAGAGACATCAATGTGCAGCAGGTCGCCCGCCTGCAAGGCATACTTGCCGGGAATCCCGTGGGCGATGACGGGTGAAACGCTGATGCAGGTTGCGCCGGGGTAGTGATAAGCCAGGATCGGCGCCGAACGCGCACCCTGGGCCCCCAGCAGGCCGCGGCCGAGATCGTCCAGCTCGCCGGTCGTGATGCCCGGCCGAACGGCTTGCATCATTTTCCGCAGCACCTGCCCACAGATGCGTCCGATGGCCTTCAGTGATGTGATGTCTTTTTCAGAATCGGCGGTCATCATTTCCTCTTTTCCATGGGCCATCCACTGGCCTTCGCTCCGCTGGGTCACCAGAAGCAGAGTGTGCATGCCATTCGGCATACACACTCTCGGGAAGACCGCTTATTGCCGGCCGTGAGTTCTAATAGCGCTTGCCGCCTCCGCGTTGCGGACGATGCCCGCCTCGGTTGCCGCCGCGATTATCAAAGCCGCCGCGCTCCTCGCGCGGACGAGCCAAACTGACCTTCAGTTCGCGCTCGCCCAGGTGATAACCATTCAAGGTGCTGATGGCCTTCTCCGCTTCGACTTGATTGCTCATCTCCACAAAGGCAAAGCCTTTTGACCGACCGCTGTCACGATCCTTGATCAACGTCACTGAAGCGACGGTGCCTGCCTGCATGAAGAGGGTCCGCAAATCGTCTTCCGTGGTCGAATACGACAGATTGCCGACGTACAACTTGGATTCCATTTTTCTCCTAACGCCCACCGTGGCCGCGGGCATAAATCAGGTGTGAGACGACCTCAGAAGAGAATCACCAGACCCTGTTGACAACGAGTTCAGTATATCACAAGCGACTCTTGATCGCCTTCCTTAACTCCTCCTGCACTTCATCCCAGTTCTGACTTGCGTCCACCGTCACCCATCGCGTCGGTTCGCCCCTGGCCATCTCCAAATATCCGGCGCGCACGCGGCGGTGAAAATTCATGTCATATGCATCGAGTCGATTCCACTCGGAGGCGTTTTGCGTTTTGCGTTTGAGTCCGGCCTCCACCGCGATGTCCAGCAGAAGCGTTAGATCGGGGGTCAATCCGCCCGTGGCATATTTGACCAACAGGCGTACTTCATCCAGATTCTGCTGATGGCCATAGCCCTGATACGCGACGGTCGAGTCGGAATAGCGATCCGATATGACAATCGTTCCCTCGGCCAGTTTCGGCCGGATGACTTGCTGCACGATCTGGGCGCGCGCGGCTTGATAAAGAAGCGTTTCCGTGCGCGGATGCATCTCGGTGTTCTTCAAATCATGGATGACGGCCCGGATCTGCTCGCCGATCTCCGTACCGCCCGGCTCACGCGTCGCGCAGACGCGCCGGCCCTGTGCCGTGAGCCACTCCGTCAGCGGCTTGATGTGCGAGGTCTTGCCGGAACCTTCCGGGCCTTCAAGGGTGATGAACATCCGTTTTCACCTTACGATCAAATATCCGCCTGCGATCAACAAGCCAGCACCGGCCAGGCGCACCAGGTCCACGTGCCGGACGGAAACGCCGAACAGGCCGAAGTGGTCAATGAGGAGGCCCATCGTCAGTTGCCCGATGATGATCAGCGCCAAGGCGGTGGTCGCGCCCAGCCGCGGCATGGTGTGATTCAGCGTCAGATACAAAACGACGCCAAAACTGCCGGAGAGGAACATGTACCAGGACAGGCTGCGCCAACTCCGAATGTTCTCGCCGCCGAGCGCCAGCAGCAACAGGCCGGACAAAAACGCGCCGCTGACGTGCACGACAAAACTGCCGGCCACCGTGCCAACCCGCTGACTCATCTGGGATACAATCGGCCCCTGCAGGCCGACCGCAATCCCGCCCAGAACGCCGATCAAAACCGTCACGATCAGATTCGCCATTTGGTTTCTTCCTCTTCGTTCACAGAGAATCCATGCAGAGTCAGTTCCGTTTCTTTCTCATTATACGTTCATCTTTGAGTAATTCGATTGTCATTTTTATGGGCTACAATGGAATGGATAAAACAGCAAGGAGTTCCATATGACATTCAAACGCATTCTCTATATTTTACTGGTTGTGGTTGTTGCCGGGTTGTCCGGCCTGGGCGGAGCCGTGGCCGGCGGATACGGCGTTTATGAAGTTTTGAAAAATTCCGCCGCCCTGCCTGCGCCGGTCCAAGCGGCACTGCCCGCCAGCAGCGCCAGCCCGGCCACCACGCTGACCCTCAACGCGACCGATATTCAAACGGCGATCACCCAGGCCGTTCAAAAAGTCGGCCCCGCCGTGGTCACGGTGGTCGGCACCATCCCCGGACAAAACACGTTCTTCGGTTCCACCGGCGATCAAACCGTCAGCGGAAGCGGACTGTTCATTTCCAGTCAAGGCTACATCCTCACCAACAATCATGTTGTTGAAGGCACACAGGACGTCAATATTGTTTTGGCGGATGGCACGCAGCAGAAAGCCAGCATCGTCGGCACCGATCCCTACTCCGACATTGCCGTCTTGAAGACGGGCGGAAAAGTCCCGGCGGTGGCAACGCTTGGAAATTCCGATTTGCTCAAACCCGGTGAGACCAGCATTGCCATCGGCTCGCCGCTCGGGGACTTCAAGAACACCGTGACCGTCGGCGTGGTCAGCGCGACCGGACGTTCCATCGACACCGGCAACGGATACCAGATCGAAGGTCTGATCCAGACCGATGCCGCCATCAATCAGGGCAATTCGGGCGGACCGTTGGTTGATCTGGCCGGAGAGGTGATCGGCATCAACACGTTGATCGTCCGCAATACCGGAACGGGTACCGTCGCGGAGGGCCTGGGGTTCTCGATCCCGATCAACACCGCGCAGGCCGTCGCCACGCAGATCATCCAAAAAGGATATGTATCGCATCCCTATCTCGGAATCAGCTACCAGCCCATCACGCCGGATATTGCCGCCGCCTACAACCTGCCGATCCAATGGGGAATCTATGTGACCCGGGTGGCCGTGGGCAGCCCTGCCGCCGGGGCCGGATTGCAGGCCGGAGACATGATCAGTCAAATTGACAATGTGCCGCTCGACGCCACCCACTCCTATCTCAACACATTATTCACCTACAAGGCCGGCGATCAAATCTCGCTTTCGGTGGTCCGCAACGGACAGACTTTTCAAGCGAAGGTTACGCTCGGAGAGGCACAGCATAGTTAAATTTGCCAGGGCGGATTCCGATCCGCCCTGGCATGCCCTGCCGGTCTGCTCCATGTCGCGGGGAACATGAAAATATAGGATTTCAGCGCTGTCTTGAGCCCCTGCCCCTTGCAGGATGATCATTCCAGGCTGGTCGGCGAAACCCGATCCTGAATGGTCACCTTGACTGACGGACCGGCAGGTTCCTGGTGGTGGCAGCGTGGACAACGTGGCACATTTTCAAAAGGAAAAAGATCGATACCCGCGATAAGGCACGGGCATCGATCTTTTCGCGGACGCAGATTGTGATTGAGGTGCGAGACCGCAAGGATGCGTCCTGCCAGCGATCTGTTCAGCATCAGGATCTGCAGAACTCCGGATCCAGGTGAGATCGCCCTCCCCACGACAAAGAAAACCGGGGTTGAAAAGCCGGCCCGATCGGCAGGCCGCCGCGCGAACATGTTTTCGTGGCCGCCCGATTTGCAGATGACATCGAAATTTCAGCCCGGCCGGGCCGGGAACGGCCGGGGCTTATTCCCGAAATATCCTCACATGCCGGCGCGGCTCCTTGCCGTAGGAATGACTCACCAGCTCGGCATTGCGCGCCATCTCGTGTTGCAAACGCCGCACCAAGGATGGGCCGGGCGGCAGGTCCACCCAGCGTTCACCGTTCAACACGGCCTGGATGGCTTGTTGAGTTTGTTCCTTCACGCCGTCAATATCGGACGAAGCACTCTGTTCCGCTTTCACATTGAACAGGTCGCCCAAAAACTGTTCCATCTGGCCCACCGTGCTCGAACGCAATACATAGATTGGCAGACCGCGGTGCTCGGCATCCAGGATCGTCTGCTGCCGGTCGCGGTAATACGTCCGCAGAGTCACCAGCGTGTCGGCTTCGTTCGGTTCCTTCACCACGATCACCGGTACGCCGAGCCGTTTCGCGGCCTGCATCAAACGATTGCGCGCCACGCCATACGGATAGATCTTAACGCTCTGCCTCACGCCGCGCCTCGGCTCGAAGCGCGGACCGGGTGCCATTACCGACTCGTCCAGGGCCGCGACCGGCTTGCCCTGAGTGACATCAAAAGGCTGGCGGCCGCGCCGGGGCGTTTTGGTCTCCTTCGCATCCATTCTCGATGTGGAAACAGGCGCGGCCTTCTCGATTTGAATCCTGCCTTCGGCATCGCGCGTGCGGATCTCCGGCACGAGCGGGTACCCGCGCAGCAGCGCATCCACCGAGGCCATCACATCCGGATGAACCGCAAAACGATCGCGGGTTTGAATCTCGATCAGCACCTCGAACGTGGGCGGGGCACGTCGTTCGAGGACTGTTTTTTGGGTGCCGCGCCGGCGCGCTTCCTCATCCGATAATGTCACTGCCTCGATCCCGCCCACCAGATCGCTCAGGGTGGGATTCAACAAAAGATTATCAAGCGTTTGTCCGTGCGCCGTTCCGATCAGCTGGACCCCGCGCTCGGCGATGGTGCGGGCCGCCGCGGCTTCGAGTTCACGCCCGATCTCATCAATCACAATCACTTCAGGATTATGATTCTCCACCGCCTCGATCATCACTTCATGTTGAAGCATCGGCTCGCGCACCTGCATCCGGCGCGCCTTGCCCACCGCCGGATGCGGCACATCGCCGTCGCCGCCGATCTCGTTCGAGGTATCCACAATGACAACACGTTTTGATTCAGCCAGGATACGCGCCGCTTCGCGCAGAAGGGTCGTTTTGCCCACCCCGGGCCGCCCAAGGATCAGAACGGACATGCCCGACTCGATAATATCCTGAATGATATCGACCGTGCCGTATACCGCGCGTCCGACTCGCAGGGTCAGCCCGACGATGTGCGTGCGCCGGTTGCGGAGGGCGGAGATCCGGTGCAGGGTGCGCTCGATGCCGGCGCGATTGTCCGCGTCGAATTCGCCGGTGCGCTCATCCACGTAATCAATTTCGGCGCGCGTCACCTCCGATTCCCGCAGGACGATCTCACGATCCACGAAGCGCGCCGTAGGCACGCGGCCCAAATCCAAGATGATCTCGAGCAGGTTCTCGCTGTCGTCTGCTTTCTCCACGGCGCGGCGGATATCGGCAGGCAAAACATCGAGAAGGGCCTCGAGATCATCGGTGATCTTTAATTGTGTCATTTTGATTCTCTTTCAAGCACGGTTTTTCCGGGCCTGCCCAATTATACGATAAGTCATGACCCTCCAATGCTTGACCGGCTCGATCTCATCGGGCGGCCGTCCCGTTTTTGTAAGGAGGGCACGGCTTGCCCGGCGGGTCCGCGCTCCCCCGCGATTCCGACCTGCCGGCTGCTCCACCAAAGCGGCTCCTGGCAGCGGCCCGGTTCATCCTTCCTTCATTTCCTCCAGATAAATGACGGCGCGGTCATCGTCGTAGGCGATCAATTCGGCGTAGCGTCCCCAATTGACGGCGATCTCGATCTGCTTTTCGGCCTCTTCGGCGGGAAAGTCCAACTCGAGCGCGGATTGAAGCACATCCCATTCGAGTTCATGTTTATCCGCCTTATTCAGCATGTTCAGCAGCCAGCGGAACATCGGCAGCCTGCGAATGCGGGTCGCAAAGATCTCCTTGCGCGCCAGGATGGAGGCGTCCGCAAAGGTTTGTCCCAACGGGTTGAGGGCAATATCGCCGTGTTCGATATTGGCCAGGCCGAGCAGTTCGGCAGTTTCGGTAAGGCGCAGCAGGTGATCCGAATCCACTTTCAGCTCTTCAACCAGCTGATAAATGTCGGCGCGGTCAGCGGGCTTTTCCGCCAGCGCTTCCAGCAGCCCGGCCAGGTTGCTTACCGAAACATCCGGCAGGGTGCGCATGTGCCCGCCCGCTTCACCAGGCATGGAACCGAGCTCAAGCGACTCGGGCTGGGTCTGACCGGCCAGCGTGGCATAGATCAGATCCACTTTGCTGGTAAACTCCGGCGATTTCTTTTGGCGCGGTTGAGGCAATTCGATGGGCAAATCGGCAACAATGCGTCCCGGCTCCTTCTCCATCACCACCACGCGCGAAGCCATCTGGGTGGCCTCCTCGATGTTATGCGTCACCATCAAAATCGCTTTCGTGGGAATCGCGCCCGCCATCCAGAGTTCGAGCAGTTCATTGCGCAGGGCGTCCGCCGAAAGCACGTCCAGCGCCGAGAAAGGTTCATCGAGGCAAAGCAATTCGGGTTCCACTGCCATCGCCCGCGCAAAGCCGACCTTCTGCCTCATCCCGCCGGACAGTTCGCGCGGATAGGCATTCTCGAATCCGTCCAGACCCACCTTATCGAGCAGGGCGACCGCCCGTTTCGTGCGTTCCTCGGGCACGACGCCGCGCACCTTGAGCGCGATCTCCACATTCTCCTGCACCGTCAGCCATGGAAACAGGGCAAAGGTTTGAAACACGATGGTCGCATGCGGATTGACGCCCATCAAAACGTTATCACGATACAACACCACGCCAGAAGCGGGCTTGTTCAAACCCGTAATGATGCGCAACAGTGTGCTCTTGCCGCAGCCCGATGGACCGACGAGAGTCACGAACTCGCCCTCGCGCAGCGTCAAATTGATCTTCTCGATGGCGGTAAAACGGCGTTCGCCGCTGCCGTACATCTGGGTCACATTGCGGACTTCCAAGAGGGTTTCGCTCGACATGGTCACTCCATCCTGTATTGTTCTTCGGCAACGCGATACAGCCGCCGCCACAATAAACGATTGATCGTTACAACGGTGAGGATCATGGCGAGCGTGGATACAAACAACAAGGCATAGTTTCCGCTGGAGGTCGCACCGGCGATCACCGAACCGATGCCGGTCACGCGCAGGGTCCGCCCGCCGAATTGGATATATTCGGCGACGATGCTGGCGTTCCAGGCGCCGCCGCTGGCGGTAATCGCACCCGTGATGATAAAAGGAAACAGCGAAGGAAGGATCAACGTGCGCCAGCGTTCCCACCCTTTGATGCCGATCAAGGCGCTGGTATATTTCAAATCCTGCGGGATCGCGGCCGCACCCGCGATAATGTTGAACAACAGATACCACTGCGTGCCCATCAACATCAACAACACGGCCGCCAGATCCAAACCGCCTCGCAAGGTGATCAAGGCCGCGACGAACGCCGGGAACAGGGCGGTCGCGGGAAGAGACGCCACCACCTGGACCACCGGCTGGAGCCAGGCCGCCACGCGCGGACTCGACCCGATGGCATAACCGAGCGGGATCGTCCACAACAGGGCGATCGCCAGGGCAATGAAGACTCTCAACATCGTGCCAAGCACACCCCCGAACACCGAGACCCAATCGCTCCACGGGAGCAGCACGAGAGTCGCCCCGCCCGCCAAAATTCGATAAACTCCATAGACCAGTGCCGCAGCGACCAAGAACGCCATCCAGTTCATCCCGCCTTTTGATTTTTGTGGCCCTTCCTGCATTTCCTCCTCGACCGGATGAGCACGAATGATATTCTCGTCGAATCGTTCCATGAGGGGCGCGGCCAGACGTTCCTCCAACCATGCCACCAGACGGGAGTTGTGCCAAAGGTCGTAGAACCATGAGGTTGGCGGATTGTCGCTTTCGACCATCTCGATTTTGAAACGATCTGCCCAGGCCAACAGCGGACGCCACACCCATTGATCCATCACAACGATCACAAAAATCAATGTGGCCAGGCCCCAGCCAATGGCGCTCAGGTTGCCCTGCAGCGCCGCGGTCTGCAGATACGCTCCCAGGCCGGGCAACCGAAACGATTGTTGACCGACTGTAAATATTTCCGCGGCCATCAGGAAGAACCAGCCGCCCGCCCATGACATCATGCTGTTCCATATCAAGGGGATGGCGGCGAATGGCACCTCCAGGGTTTTGAATTGCATCCAGGTATTGAGCCGAAAGATCGAAGTGGCCTCGCGGAGTTCCTGCGGGATCGTTTTGAGCGATTGATACCAGGCAAATGTCATGTTCCAGGCCTGGCTGGTAAAGATGAGGACCACCGATGCAATCTCGGCCGCCGTGCGATGAGGCATCACCGTGCTCAAACTGAGCAGCACCACCGGCAGAAAGGAAAGGATCGGAACCGATTGAAGCACATCCAGCAGCGGCAATAGAACGCGTTCCGCGCGGCGGTTATAGGCAGCGAGGCGGCCGTAGAACATTGTGAACAGAATGGACAGGATGTAGGCGGCCAGCATGCGCCCCAGTGAATATAGAGCGTAGCCAGGCAGGGCGCGGGGGGAAAGCGAGATCTGTTCGGTATTGGCGGGCTGCGTGATGAATTGCGTCGCCAAAGTCAACCCCGCATACATCAACACGACAATGCTGAGCAGGATAACGCCATCCGCCAGGGTGGCGCGGCGCTGGGCGGGGACATTGGTTTGAAAGATCGTTTGAGTTGTCATAGAAGGATTTGCGCCGCCGCAAGGGATTGCGCCGTTTATATCATACTTCCGGCCAGAATGTTACAAAGCCACTCTGATCTCAAAAAGGGTTCGCGGCTGAATACTCACTTCTGGATCCGGCTGAGGCGCGAGGGCTGGATGCTTACTCCCGAGGGCTGCGCAGCCAGGACCGCCTGTTCATCCCTCACCAGCCGCGTCAGATGCTTGACCATCACCGCCTGCCGTTCACCGGCGCGCGCCCCCAAATCTTCCAGGGCCGGTTCCAGCCACGCTTGATACGAACGGACGCATAAATACACCGGCCGATTGCGGCGGTCGGACAAATGACTGACCAGAGAAATTATTTTCGCGCTCACGTCCGCAACTTCAGGATGAATGAGCGGCATGAGAACAATCCCATACACACCCTGCGTCACATTCACATAGCACTTGATGCCTGTGTCAATCAGCCAGCCGGCGCCACGCGGCGGAATCGGCTCAAGGGGATGAAGCAGGGGCGGAACGATCTGTTGATACAGACTCTGGATGGCATTCCAATGAATGGACTCAGCCCGCCTCCACTCGGACCTCGAATCCGCTTCCGTCACCTGACTGATATTCCACATCCTCTGCCATGCGTACACCGAGAAGCCCGCCTTACGCAAGCCGTCAAATCCGTTGCCGGCTTCATCCACCTCGGCGAGCACGTGAAAGGCGCCCCAGCTTCCGGCCTCGGCCGACAGGTCCTCGATCAAGGCAGGCAGACCCGGGTGATCGAGACGAGAGGAGGGCGCGAGATACAGCAGTTTTGCAAATGATTCGCCGCGGGTGTGGATGATGCCTCCCAGCAATGACACGCCATCCCCGTCGGCGATGGAAGCGTAGACATGCCGCGCCGGATTGACGTAAGCCATCAAGCCCACCGCACCCAGCGGGTTGCCGCGCGTAAGCGTCCGGGTGGCGTCCAGGCCCACGGCATCGCCACGCAAGCGATACAAATGAGGCAGATCCCTGAGGTCAAGTGAGCGAATAGTCATAAGGCCGCCGGTTCAGCATTTCACCTGATTTTACATCTTTCTCCGCACAAATTTCGAAATTCTTGCAAATCAAGCCCCTTTTATGACGGATTTAAGCACATTCTCAGAATTGGGGCATTGACCTGAGAACCATTATCGGGTATTTTAAGATACATATGGTTGGTCCCGCGGGTTTTTTCCATCATCCCTTCCGTGGAACGATCCCGCCGCTAGTTTTGAATCGAGCAGAAAGGTTCATCATGAAACTTCTAAAATTTATCGCTTTGTCCGCCGCCGTTCTGATTTCTACAGTCGGCGCTTCGCATGGGGCACCGGCGAGAGCACCGGCCGCGGTCCTGGCTGCCTCTCCGGGGAAGCCCGGTGCAATATGTCCATCCGCCGGTTCCATCATCTCACTCGTAACACCGCCGGCTAATTGTACTCCGTGGCCGACCTTCATGTGGAGCGACAACGCGCCGGCGGGCGGGTCTTACGATATTGAGATCGCCTCTGATCCGGGCTTTTCCCACTTCGTCGATGACAGCGACTCGGATCACACCAGCGGCTGCAGCATCAGTGCCGGGACGAACACCTTCAACAGTACATTCACATATCTGCCCGCCACAACCTACTACTGGCGTGTTCAGAGTTATGACTCCACCTGCAATGGTGACTTCAGTACCGGTGGATCAGGATGGGCAACCTACACATTCTACACGGCAATCCCGGCAACTTCCGACACGACGCCCAGTCCGCGTCTGCCGGCCAACGGCAATTACCTGTTCAACAATTTGACAAACGATTTCACCAACTACCCGCCCCAACCAATGTTCCAATGGAATCCGGTCATAAATGCCACGGGTTATGTTTTGCAGGTGTCTCTGTCTCCATCCTTCAATTCCACCGTCGTGAACGTGAAACTCCCCTATACGACGACCAGCTTCAGCCCGAAGACAGACATCCCCAAGAATAATACGACCTACTCCTGGCGCGTGGAGACGCTGGGTGGAATATACGGAAACACCTGGTCCGACATCTGGTCCTTCACCACGGCCAATCAAACCAGCACGCCGGTCCTGGTGCAGCCGGCGACCAACAACCTGGATACCGACTATACCCCCGGCTTGCTGTGGAATGCCGTGGCGGTGCCCGGTGGAACGAGTTTTACGTCGTACGAAGTGCAGGCGTGGACCGACAAGAATTTCACCAACCCACTAAATACACTATGTTTCGACGTGGATATGTCCACGGTCTCGTATCTGCAATATCCAAACGATACGAATCTGACCACGGCCCATCTCGATGTGGAAGACGCCCTGAGCGGCATCGCTCCTCCCGGACCGGCCAGCAACTGCGTGCTTTGGACGGATCCGTCCAACAGCGCCACCAGCCTGCCATCCAACACGACCTTCTACTGGCGGGTGCGGGGCGAAAACACCGACGGGACCAATAATTTTTACAGCGACTGGTCAAGCGCCTTCGTTCTGCGCACGGCCTACCAGCCCGTGGCTTGCGACAGCACGTTAACCTTGAACAATGCCTCATCATATATTACGGCTCCGGGGCCAGGAACCCTGTTCAACAATCAGCCTACATTCAGCTGGGAGCCGGTACCGGGCAACCCCTACTATACGGTACAGGTTTCCCAAAATTCGAACTTCGGCAGTTTCGTGATCAATGCCACCGTGGTGCCAAAAGGAGATCCGGTGACTTACACCCCTGCTACATCCCTGCCACCCGGCATTACCCTCTACTGGCGTGTGAGAGCCTCCAGTCCCTCCTACGGTCCGGGCCCGTGGTCGTGCCCGCCGCCACCCTTCTCGTTCACCACCGCCAATCAGCCGAGCACGCCCAAGCCAAAATTGCCGGCGCTGAACGCTTTGGTGACTGCCCAGACGCCGACCGCGCCCACGCTGACCTGGAGCGCCTCCTCCATTTCCCCCCTCACCACCTTCGGCTATTACGAAGTGATGGTTGGAACGGATGCCAGTTTTGTCAGCCCGCTCATCGATGATACTACGGACGCCACCGATCAATACGCGCCCTTCCTGACCCTGAGCGGCATCCCGGGGACGCCCCTCAATTCGGCGACCAAATATTACTGGCGCGTGCGGGCGTTTGACTTCCCCGGGGATTACAGCAGTTGGTCGACCGTCGACACGTTCAGAACGGTCGTGGATCAGCCCACCGGGCTTGCAAGCAGCGTCTCGACCCCCATGATATTAACCTGGAATACGGTCACGAGCGCCGGAGGATACACGGTGCAGATCACGTATGATCCCACCTTCAAAAGAGGCGTCAGCTCCTACAGCGTGGCCATACCGATGTTCACCATCACAAAGAAGAGCGGCACGACCTGGTATTGGCGTGTGCGTGCCACCAGCAAGTACTTCGGCAACAGCCCCTATACAGACGGGAGCGACACTTTTACCATGCCATAACGTCCAGACCGCCTGCTTGTTTGAACAGGACGGCTCCGAGGCAGTTGCTTCGGAGTCGTCCTTTCATAATGACGTATTTTGAATTCAGGGTACGGTAGAATCAAGCACCACCGGCTCCATCTGCTCCGCATCATCCGTTCACCCCGATCAGGAGAGATCATGTCCAACGCAGATCAGGACCATTTTCACATGCTGTTTCAATACGCGCCGATTTCATTGTGGGAGGAAGATTACAGCCTCATCCGGCATTTCTTCGACGAACTGCGGACGGGCGGCGTAACCGATTTCGCCAGCTATATCAGCGAACATCCTGGGGACGTTGAAGCCTGCATGCAATCCATCCGAGTCATTGACGTCAATCTGCGAACGATGACGATGCTGGGCGCCCGCTCGCAGGAGGAATTGCTGGACAATCTGCAGGGCGTCTTCCGCGACGAGATGCGGATCCACTTTCACAGCGAATTGGCTGCGCTTTGGAATGGGGAGATGGAATGGTCTGGCGAAGGCATCAATTATACGCTGGCCGATGAACCAATTGACATTCTTCTGCACTGGCGCATCCTGCCCGGCTCGGAAAGATCATGGGACCACGTCCTGGTCACCGTGGAGGACATCACAGGGCAAAAGCAGGCGGAACGGGATCTCGCATCCAGTCAGGCGCGCTTTCATAACCTGTTCGAAGCCTCGCCGATCTCTTTGTGGGAAGAAGATTACAGCGCTCTGAAAACCCATTTCAATTCTCTGCGGGCAGGGGGGATTACAGATCTAAGCTCATACCTCCGGGAACATCCGGAAACCGTTTTACAGTGCGCCCAATTAATCAGGGTGTTAAATGTCAATCAGAAGACCTTGCAGCTGTTTGATGCGGATACCAAGGAACAATTGATCTCCAACACGGACAAGATCTTCCGCAACCATATGAGCGAGCATTTTGCCCAGGAACTGGTTGACTTGTGGAACAACAAGCTGACGTACGAACGCGAAGGAGTCAACTATTCTCTCAACGGTGAGGCGATCCAAATCCATCTCGATTTTCGTGTGATGCCGGGCCATGAGCGGGACTTTGACTGGGTCATGGTTGCCGTCCAGGATATTACGGCGCGCAAAAAAGCGGAGGACTATCTGCGCTACCTGGGCACCCATGACGTGATGACCGGATTGTATAACCGCGCCTATTTCGATGAGACGCTGACCCGAATGGAAATCACTCGCCGCGAACCAACGAGCGTCCTGATCGTGGATCTGAACGGTCTGAAGGCCACGAACGATACCCTGGGTCATCAGGCCGGGGACAATCTAATTCGCCGGGCCTCCGAGGTGATCAAGGCTGGATTGGACGAATCCCATCTTCCGGCCCGCATCGGAGGCGATGAGTTCGCCCTCCTCATGCCGGATGCCGATGCACAGGCAGCGGACGATATGGCGGAGCGCATCCGGTCGCTCGTGGCGGTGAACAACAAATTCTATCGAGATCCCGAATTAAGCCTCTCGATCGGGGCTGCCACCAGCCGGCCCGGCGTTTCGCTGGAAAAGGTGGTGAGCCTGGCTGACAACTCCATGTACGACAACAAGGCGCAATATTATCATCGCCGCCAGACGGACCGGCCAGGGGGTGGTTTGCAATTATGAAATCAGGGTGAGTCCGGGCCGGGCGCGTCTTGACAAATCCCGAAATACCGGTAAAATACTTCCGCTTTGGAAATATATCAACATGAAAATAAAATCACCCCCGCACACCGAGCTGGTCGCCAGACGGCTTATTGATCTGCTCCAGACCTTTATCCGTTTGCATCCGAACCTGGTCATGCCCGAGCATATCGTCCGCTTTAAACAGCAAATGGAAAAATTGAGGGGATCGGGCAATTCGGAAGATGGCACCTTCTTGATGCGGGTCTTCATCGTTTTGGCGAATTCCGAGTCCCCCCTTACCATGGGCGAATTGAGCGCCGCGCTCAAAATCCCATTGAGTTCTGCGACCAGGATCGTGGATTGGCTGGTACGCGGAAGATTCTTGGAGCGCAGCTACGACCCGAACGATCGCCGGGTGGTCCTGGTAAAGATGACCCGGAACGGGGAGCAATTCTTCCAAACCGCGATGGAATACAACAAGCAACGAATAGCGCACCTGATGGAAAAATTCTCGTCGGAAGAACAGGATCAATTATTGCATCTTATGAGCAAATTACTGAACAAATTACAGGAAGAAAGCTCGCGTTAAATGCACTTTCTCCCGCCCAGCTTCACATCCAATTCACGATCGACCCTTATACTTCTGCCCAGCCTCTAGGAGAAAATCTTATGCGACGATTTAGAGCATTGATCCGGAAAGAGATCACCCACATGCTGCGCGATCCGCGCACGCTGATCTTCATTTTCATCATGCCCATCCTGCAGTTGGTGTTATTGGGCTATGCCAATAGCACAGATGTTAAAAATATCCCGACGGTGATCTTCAATCAGGATAACAGTCCGGCCAGCCGGGAATTGCTCGACTCATTTCAGGCCACCGGTTATTTCTCTTTTGACTACTCCGTCTACAGCCAGACCGAAGTGGATAATCTAATTGGCGGCGGGCAGGCCAAGGTGGGCATCGTGATTCCGCCAGATTATGGTGCGAATCTGGCCACCGGACAGGATTCCCAGGCACTGGTCCTGATCGACGGCTCCGATCCGACCATTGCCAGCGCGGCTCTTTCTGCCGCGGAATTGGCGGGGCAGGCTCATGGGGTGAGCGTCAAGGCCCAGCAATTGTCCCTGCAGAGCGCGTCCATCGGAGCCGGTGCCAATCCGGTGGATGTGCGTACCGATGTCCTCTATAACCCGGATTTGCTTGGAAGTTATAACATCGTCCCGGGCTTGATCGCGGTCATTCTATTTCAGACCGGCGCCAGTCTGACCGGGCTGGCGATCGTCCGCGAACGGGAGCGCGGAACGATGGAGCAGCTGATCGTTACCCCCATTCGTTCCTGGGAATTGATACTGGCCAAGATCATTCCTTACATTTTGGTTTCTTTTGCAGACACCATTTTGATCCTGGTGCTGGGGACGATCATGTTCGGCGTTCCGATTCGGGGCAGCCTCATGATCCTCTTTGCCATGACGGGTCTTTACCTATTGCCCACGCTGGGCTATGGACTGGTCATATCCACGGTGGCGCGCAACCAGCAGCAGGCCCAATTGATGGTCATGCCGATCATGTTGCCGGCCATGATGCTTTCGGGGTTCATTTTCCCGATCTCGTCTCTGCCCGTGATTCTTCAGTTTGTGGCAGACCTGCTTCCGACCACCTATTTCATCTATATTATGCGGGCCGTGGTCATCAAAGGCGTCGGTCTCGACCTGATCGTCCCTCAAACCATTGCCTTGATCATTTTCGCCATCGCTTTGCTTGGACTTGCGACATGGCGTTTTCAAAAAAACCTGGAATAAGAAAAATTGTACAACAAGGAGTAACAGGATATGGAGAACAGAAGGCGCTCGCCCATCATTATCGTTGTGATCATCCTGATCGTGGGGGCGATCGGATATTTTGCGTATGAAACCTGGAGCCAGAATAAGGCGGCTTCGCAGCTGACGGCTTCGGGCACGATCGAGGCGACGAATGTGAACGTGGCCCCGGAGGAGGCGGGCAAGGTCAGGGACGTGCTGGTGGAGGAGGGGCAGAGCGTGCAGGCGGGGGAGGCGCTGATGCACCTGGACGATGCGCTGCTGCAGGCCCAGAAAGAGCAGGCGGTGGCGGCGCTGGACGTGGCCAAGGCTGCGGCGGCCACCTCGGATGCTGGCCTGGCCTCGGCCCAGAACCAATACGATCTGGCTTTGAATGCCAGCCTGGCGACGGATGACAGCCTGGCGGCGGAGTGGCTGACGAACCGGCCCTCGGATTTCAACCTGCCGCTGTGGTATTACAGCCAGACGGAACAGATGAGTTCCGCCCAGGCCGAAGTGACGGCGGCCCAACAGGCGCTCAATGCGGCGCAGACCAATCTGGCCTCGGTGGAGGCTTCGGCGGGGGGCAGCGGCTTCCTGAAGATCGAAGGCGAGCTGGCCGATGCCGAAGCCGGCTACAACGTGGCCAACGATCTGAACAACCGCATCCAGAACGGGGTCAACGTGGACCAGCTGACCCGTTTCGGTCTCTACCAACTGGCCAAGCAGCAGAATGCGCCGCCCACCAAGAGCGACTATCTGATCAACGCCAACAACATCGATCAGAACATCAAGGATTATTCCAAACAGCTCTTCGATGATGCCAAATCCAATCTGCGGGATGCCCAGAATGCCTATAACGATGCCCTGACCTCCCAGGGCGCCAAGGATGTCCTCAAAGCCCGGGCGGCGGTCAGCCTGGAACAGGAACGCTATAACACCGCCATGGATTACGTGAGTGCGATCCAGACCGGCCGCCTCTCGCCCGCCGTCTCCACCGCCCAGTCCGCCCTGGGGCAGGCCAAAGCCGCCGACGACCAGGCCAACACCGCCGTTCAGCAGGCCCAGGCCAACCTGGACCTGATCGACACCCAGCTCGCCAAGCTCACCATCTATGCTCCCCTCGACGGCATCATCCTGACCCGCAACGTCGAGCCCGGCGAGTTCGTCCAGCCCGGAGCCAATGCCTTGACCATGGCCGACATCGCCCACCTCACCATCACGGTCTATGTCCCCGAGGACCTCTATGGCCGCATCAGCCTCGGCATGCAGGCCACCATGAAGGTCGACTCCTTCCCCGGCCAGACCTTCAACGCCCAGGTCAGCTACATCTCCGATCAGGCCGAGTTCACCCCACGCAATGTCCAGACCGTCGAAGG
>DATJBI010000059.1:0-17156 GCA_035515435.1 Anaerolineales bacterium | reverse complement strand
CAAACCGCGGGCAGCCCTCCCCGCGCCGCACGCTGGCCAATCCCTTTGGATCAAACATCGATGGGCGGCTTCAGGCCATCCGGGATCGGGGAAGTGTAGTCCGAAGCCGCGCGGCGCCTCTGGTATTCGTCCCGCGCTTTGCCGACCAGTTCGGGATGACGCAGGAACTCCAGGGCAGTGCGGGCCATGACCTGGCCGGCATACAGCATGCCCTTATGCCCGATTCCCATCCGGGCTTGCGCGACCGTCTGCCATGAATGCCCGGGGGTGCCAAGCGCCATGCAGGCAGTCACGATTTGTCCCGTGGGGGCCCGCCAGGAAACATCGCCCACATCCGTCGAGCCAGGTTGAACGATATCCGACTTATAAGGCGGGAGCACGCCCTCGTACAGCAATGTGTTCTTCAAAACGGCGACCGCTTCAGAATCCAGGCCATAGGCCCTCGCAGACTCTTCAAGACTGCCGGCAGGGATCGTTTTGGCGATCTCGGCCGCAAAAGCCCAGTCCGCCTGGCTGAATTTGGGCGCGCCCACCTCCTCCAGTTTTCTCTGTAATACCGTGTTGATGGTTTCATTGAGCAGCAGGTTCGACATGCCGGAATACAATTCGATGTCGAGTTCGGTGCCGGTCATCAGTGCCGCGCCGCGTGCAATATTTTTGACACGCTCGAACAACGGGTTGAGTTGATCGGTGCGCGGGGCGCGCACGCTGTAGAGCGAGGCCGCCTCGGCCGGCACGACGTTCGGGGCGCTTCCACCGCCATTGGTGATCACGTAGTGGATGCGCGCATCCGGGATCATGTGCTCGCGCAGGTAGTTGACACCCACATTCATCAACTCCACTGCGTCGAGCGCACTGCGCCCGTTATACGGATCGGCCGCGGCATGGGCGGGCCTGCCATGAAATTTGAATCCGACCCGATAGTTGGCAAGGAAGTTTGCCCAGAGTGTGCCGTTGAACGCATCGGGATGCCACGTCAGGCAGATAGCCACGTCATCGAACAGTCCGGCCTTGGCCATGAAGGCTTTCGCGGCACCGCCTTCTTCGGCGGGACATCCATAATAGCGGACAGTGCCCGCGGCATCGCCTGCCTGGAGCGCCCGCTGGAGGGCCAGACAGGTTGCCAGGCCTGCGACGCCCAACAGGTTGTGGCCACAACCATGGCCCGGCGCGCCGTCGACCAGAGGCTTCCTATACGGCACGCAATCCTGGCTCAGTCCCGGCAGTGCATCGAACTCGCCGAGTATGGCGATGACGGGTCCCGCGCCCTGGGTATGGCGGGCCATGAAGGCAGTCGGTATCTCCGCCACGCATTTTTCAAGGATGAACCCCGCCTCTTCAAACGCATGGCTGAGCAGTCGGGATGACCGCACTTCCTTATAACCCAGCTCTGCGAAGCCCCATACGGCGTCGCTCAGGTCGGTAAAGGTTTTCCGATTCACTTCGATCCATTCAACGAGATCCATTGCCTCTCCTTTACCCGCGGATGGGCGCGGGTTGTTGTCCGCGGCCTCAGGCCGATGGGGAGCGTTCAGAGAATGCGCGCACCAGTACATCCGGTTCATGGAACTGGCCGCTTCTTTCCACCTCTTTCACAATTTGAACCACTCTGGAATTGTAGGGGGTTGGCATGCCCAGCTGCTGGCCCAGGCGGACAATCTCCCCGTTGAGATAATCAATTTCCGTGGGCCGGCCGCGGCGCAGGCTTTGCAGGGTGGAGCTGAGCGTCTTTAGCGACCCCATGGACCGGCTCAGGATCCAGGCCGCGACCGGCAAGGGCGAACGGATGATCAACTGTAATGCGGGTGCCGGGACCCCCGAGAGCGGTGCGAGGCGGTATCCGGCTTTTTCAATAACCCGGTGACCTTCCCTGAGGGTCAGCGTGCCGACCCGCCTCAGGCCCGCCGACCGCATGCATTCCCTGACGGCCAGGCCCGCCATCGCTTCGAGACCGTTGGCCAGGTTATTGACAAGCAGTTTGGTCCAGTGAACACCCTGGATGTTGTCACTGAGCTCCGTCCGGATCGCGCGGCTGAGCAGTTCCTGAACCTCTCTGACCCGGTGGCCATTCGCACAAAACGCCTCACCGATGACCAGCGAACCGGGGCGGGCATAGGTGACCTGTCCGGGCATCAAAAATTGGGCGTTCAACATCACCACTCCGCTGATGATGTTTTCCCGCGGGAGCAAAGACGCAACAAGCCCATCGCTCCTCACGCCGTTTTGCAGGGTGATGATCACGGCCGACCGCAGAGAGGCCCGGAATTGGCGGCAGACGCTCTCCACGTCCTGGGTTTTGACCGCCAGCAGCACGAGGTCCGGCTGGAAGTCCAGTACCTCCATCGCCCTCACCGGGATGGTCAATTCCCCCAAAACCCCCTCCAGCTGCAGACCGTTCCGCCGGATGGCTTCCACATGTGCCTGACGCGCGATGAGCGTGACCTGCTCGCCTGCACGCGCCAGCAAGCCGCCGATCAAACTGCCGACCGCCCCCGCGCCCACAACAGCGATCCTCGGTTTAGAGCTGGACATCATCCTGTGCGCTTCCTTCTCTGTCCATCGTGGCCTGGCTTTCCCTTGTCGGTCGGAGACGAGGGTTAGGGTTTTGGCGGCTTCTGCGGGTAAGGTGTTCTCAATGGGTAGGGCGTCACCACCGGGAGTTGGGTCAGATCCATACGTGGATCGATGCCAAGGCTGGCCGCCTGGATCCAACATGGCTGGAAGAAATAGGGGTTGCGGATAATATACCAACCCGGCACGCTTCCGACGCCCAGCAATTCCACGCTTTGGCCCTTCGGGATGCTGCTCTCCATATTGTAGGAGGGACCCGGGCCGAACCAGCAGCCCGCCAATTTCACAACGACGGGCTGCTGGATAGGTGCGCTCGTGGGTGGAATCGTGGCTGTTGGGGTGAGGGTGGCTGACGGCAGCGGCGTGGGCGCTTTGGCAGTCGCAGTCCGTACAAGGGCCACCCCGCGGGCAATGTTGGTTGCCATCTCATCCACGGGCGAGGCGGTGGCCTGGGGTGCACAACCCGTTATGACCAGGACGAGCGCAAGGCTTGTCGCGGTCAGGCAGAAGAGTCGATATTTCATGTCAACCTTCATCGAAAGGAATGAGAGACAGGTCTATGATAACTCACTTGGGAAAGCCCGCTCCTTGAAAATACGGCGAGGGGCTCCAAGGCGGGCGGCGCGTTGACCCCGGGCAGCACGGTCCCGGCGAGCCGGCAGCTTGGGACAGCCGCACTAGCGTTCAAGGGGCTCCCGGAAATCATGGATCCCATCCCGAACGCCCCACCTGCGTTTGCAGGCCGAGCATTCCAGATACTCGGCCGTCTCTTGAAGCCGCGCCTGACCACATTCAGGGCACTTGAAAAATCCTGCGCCGGGCGCGGGACCGGCCGGCCGGCCGCAGCGGCAGCGAACGAACACGCTGGGCGTCAATTGAAACAGCCCCCCTGTCCACTGGATCGCGGAATCACAGAGCACCAGCACCGATGTTGGGACGATGCGTTTCAAGAAGCCGATGCGGAAATGGGAAACCGTCAAGGTCCTTTCGATCTTGAAGTCCAGCCCGTTCAGCCAAATGCGAACTGCCCTCGGATGGAAATCAAAATTGAGTTCCGCGAACTCGAGGGGCTCTGGCGTGAACGGACTCCACCCTTGACGTCCCAGCCAGAAGCGCAATATGGATTTGAGATTTAGCTTATTTGCGAATTCCAAAACGAAGGCGGCGTTCGGCGCCAAAACGCTGCGGACCTGCTTCAACGCTTTCGAGGGATCCGCCATGTGATGCAGGACGCGGATCATCGTTGCGGCGTCGAACAGGCCGTCCACAAACGGCAGGCGGTAGGCATCCGCCGCGACATAGATATATTTCGCGGATTTGCCCAGCCGCTGTTGCGCCTGCTCCAGTTGTGTGCGCGAATAATCGAGCAGGACGATCCGCTCGAAGCCAACGTAGCGCGGCGTGTTGCGTCCCGCGCCCGCTCCCACTTCGAGCAGGAGGCGTCCGCGTTTGGGAAGCAGCCGCTTCAAGGCAATCGCCTCGACCCGGTCTTCGTATTCGCGTCCGCCCTGATCCCAGAAGGAGGACTGATAGTCCGAGCCCTCGTAATTGCAAATGGGAGGATGGCTCATAACGGATTGGGCAGGCCGGGTGACGCCGCCGGCAGATGTTATCGTCCGTTCAACCCGCGTCCGATGCCGCGATAAGCAAACCCCATCGCCGTCATGCGCTTGGGATCATAAATGTTGCGTCCGTCAAAGATGACCGGCTTCTTGAGCAAGGACTTCAACTGCTCGAGATCGAGCTGCTTGAATTCGTTCCATTCGGTAACGACGATCACGCCGTCACAGCCGTTTGCCATCTCATACGGATCGCTGAACATGTCGACTCCCGCCAAAAGCGGACGCGCCACTTCCATGGCGACCGGGTCATATGCCCGGACCTTCGCCCCGGCGCCCGTTAAATGCTGGACGATTTCGATGGACGGCGCTTCGCGCATATCGTCCGTGTTGGGCTTGAAGGCCAGGCCGAACAAGCCGATCGTTTTGCCTTTCAACCCGCCCACCATCTCGCCGATGCGCCTGACCGCATCCGAACGCCGGTCATAATTGATCTTCATCACGGAGTTGAGAATGCGCGGCTCGAGCCCTTTTTCCTCCGCCATGAATGCCAGCGCTTTGACATCCTTCGGGAAGCACGAGCCGCCCCACCCCAGGCCTGCATCGAGGAAATGATGTCCGATGCGCGCGTCGTAACCCATGCCCGCCGCGACCTCCTTGATATCCGCTCCGACCAGTTCGCACAGATCAGCCAACTCGTTCATGAAGGAAATCTTGGTCGCCAGGAAGGCGTTCGACGCATATTTGATCATCTCCGCCGTGCGCAGGTCGGTGATGACGATCGGGGCGCGCAAAGGCAAATGCAGATGGGCAACCTTCTCGGCCGCGTCGTGATGCAGAGAACCGATCACCGTGCGGTGCGGATTCATGAAATCGGAGATCGCCGAGCCTTCGCGCAGAAATTCGGGACAGGACACCACCCAAAACGGAATCGGCTTGGGCTGGGCCTTGGTCACGATATCCGCCACCCAGTCCCCGGTCCCGATGGGCACCGTGGATTTATTGATGATGATCAGCGGCGCCGACATGTTCTTCGCGATGGATTTGGCCGCGGCTTCCACATACTGCAGGTCCGCCTCCCCATTGTCCGCGCTCGGCGTTCCGACGGCAATGAATGCATACTCGACCTCCTTCACCGCTTCGGCATACGAGGTGGTGAACGACAGCCGTCCCGAGCTGACATTGCGTTTGACCAGCTCAGCCAGGCCCGGTTCATAGATGGGCATGATGCCCTTCTTCAAATTCTCGATGCGCTTATCATTCACATCCAGGGCCACGACCTTATTTCCCAAGTCTGCAAAGCAGGCGCCCGTCACCAATCCGACGTATCCCACGCCGATCACGCAAATTTGTTTCATCTGATTCCTCTCCACTTGAAGTTAGATATTATTCGCTGGGGCCTTCCGGCCCTGGCTTTGGCGGATGCGCGGAGCTCGCGTTCGATTTGGCGATCAGATCTGCAACCGTATCCGTAAGCAGGGTAATGCTGAGGGGCTTCGAAAGATAGCCGTCGCAGCCGGCCTCCAAGGCGCGCTTGCGGTCACCCGGCAACGTATGGGCGGTCAGGGCCGCAATCGGAATGTGCCTGGTTTCAGGGTCTGACTTGATTCGCTCGGTTGCGGTCCAGCCGTCGATCTCCGGCAGGGAAAGGTCCATCAAGATCAAGTCCGGCTTTTCCGCTTTCGCCATCAGGATTCCTTCACGGCCGCTGCGCGCCCAGCGCGTCTCATGACCCGCCCTTTCCAGCAAAAAGCGGACCAGCTCAAAATTATCAACGTTGTCCTCCACGACCAGCACGCGGGGCATCTTCGAATCTCGCCTCAAACTGTCCAATGATACTACGGCTTACTGACGGGGGCAACTTCTGGTATATTGACCCCATGCGAATTCTCTTTGTGGCGGATGGACGCTCCCCCATTGCGCAAAATTGGATCGGGTATTTCGCGCAGCGCGGTGACGAAGTCTATCTGGCCTCCAGCTACCCGTGTTCGGTGGATTTTCCGGTCCAGGGCCTGGAGATCACACCGGTTGCTTTCAGCGGGACGAAGAAATCGGCCTCCGCCGCGCGTTTGCCTTCCGCCTCGGCTTTGAATTTTCGTTCCAGCCTTCGACATTTTCTCGGCCCCCTGACGATTTCCCGCGCCGCGAAAAGGCTGCGCGGCTTCGTCCAGCGGGTGAATCCTGATCTGGTCCATGCCATGAGAATTCCTTATGAAGGCATGCTGGCCGCGGACGCGTTTGATGGGACGCCATTGCTGGTCTCGGTTTGGGGCAACGACTTCACGCTGCACGCACCCTCCACAGCGCTGATGAGCCATTACACCCGCTGGACCATGCAGGTTGCGGATGCACTTCACGCGGACTGCTACCGCGATATCCGTCTGGCGAAACACTGGGGCTTTGAACCCTCGAAGCCGACGCTGGTTGTGCCCGGCAACGGCGGCGTCCGCACGGATGTTTTCTATCCGCCCTCCCCCGCCGTGGACGAACCGGTCATCTTTAACCCGCGCGGTTTCCGCGCTTATGTTCGCAATGATGTCTTCTTTCGGTCGATCCCCCCGGTGCTGAAGAAACATCCCAACGCAAAATTCATCTGCGCTGCGATGGCCAATGAACCCCAGGCCCTGCAGTGGGTGGATCGACTTGGCATTCGCGAGTCCGTGGCCCTGCTCCCCGCGCTGCCCCACCGCCAGATGGCCGATGTTTTTCGCCGGGCGCAGATCGTGGTTTCGCCGAGCCTTCACGACGGCACGCCCAATTCCCTGCTCGAAGGCATGGCGTGCGGTTGTTTTCCGATTGCGGGCGATCTGGATTCGATCCGTGAGTGGATCACGAGCGGAAGGAACGGCCTGCTCACCGACGCAGCGGACCCCAAAAAACTCGCCGCAGCCCTGCTGGAAGGTTTGGAGAACAAAAACCTGCGGGACCAAGCCGCAGGATTGAATCGAAAAACGATCACGGACCGCGCCGAGTATGCGCGCACAATGAAACAGGTCGAGAACTTTTATCAGACCGCCAGGCGCCGCCTCTGATCTTGGGCGTTGTGCCTTGTTCTTTTCGCTTTAAGCCTGGCGCGGGGCGCGCATGGATTCCAGCTGCTCCGTGAGCTCGATGCGGCGGGCGGCCGCGGCGTGACGCACGTCGTTGATCAGAGTATCGCCGCGGGCGCGGAGTTCGCTCCGAAGCTTCTCACCCGTCTGCGGCGCCAGCAGCAGCGCCACCGTCGAACCGACCAAAGAACCCACGAAGATCCCCATCATAAATCCAAACATTCGGCGCATAGGATTCTCCTTTATTTCGCCACAGAGTGCACAGGCGGCACGGAGATCGGCCCGGCCCTGCCCCGCCTGTGCCTGGCGCGGGCCAACGGGCGGCGAAGTTTCTTCTGACAAAAATATTATAGGCGAAAATCCACTTTTGTGGAATAATCAGGCCTGCCGCGCGCATCGCAATGAGCGCGACGGCGCAGATTCAATCTCAGGCTGTGAACGGCGCGGAAGATGGGGAGACCGCGCACAAACGGCTCCTACCTTGTACCGGAGGATACCATGTCCACTCTTGCTCCCGCTTTAACAACTGCAGCTGTAAACCCAACCGCGCCTCACCGCAAGAAGGTGACGACGACCCTCTTGCGCCAGAAGAAGGAGCGCGGCGAACCGATCACGATGCTGACGGCCTACGACTATCCCACGGCGCTGGCCGAAGATCAGGCCGGGCTCGATTCGATCCTGGTCGGCGATTCACTCGGCATGGTCGTGCTGGGCTATCCGAACACGCTGCCGGTCACGATGGACGATATGCTCCATCACTGCAAAGCCGTGGCGCGCGGCGCCAGGTTCGCATTGCTGATCGGCGATATGCCATTCATGTCGTACCAGGCCTCGAGCGAGGAAGCGGTCCGCAACGCCGGACGTTTTTTACAGGAAGCCGGCATGGACGCGGTCAAGCTCGAGGGCGGACGCGAACGCCTTGAGGCAATCCGTGCCATCGTCGCCGCCGGGATCCCCGTGATGGGGCATCTCGGTCTCACGCCGCAATCGGTGAATCAACTGGGCGGGTTCCGCCCGCAGGGCCAGACCGCCTCCGCCGCGAAACGATTGCTGGAGGATGCGCGGCTGCTGGAAGAGGCTGGATGCTTCGGCCTGGTGCTGGAGTCCGTTCCCGCCAAGCTTGCGGAGTTGATCTCAAATAGAATCTCCATTCCAACCATTGGCATCGGTGCGGGTGCGGGCTGCGACGGACAGGTCCTGGTCACGCATGATCTGCTGGGTCTCTACGATCGCTTCACACCGAGGTTTGTCAGGAAGTATGCAGACCTGCACGCGGAGATGCAGCGCGCCTTCGGGGAATACATCGCCGATGTACAAGCCCATTCCTTCCCCTCCGCGGAACACTCCGTGGAGATGGATGACAGAGAGTGGCGGGCCCTGCAAAAAGAACTCGATGAGTGACCTCCTGATTGTCGGCACAGGCGCGCTGGCCACACTGTTCGCGGCGCGCCTGACCTCCGGCGGCCAGCGCGTCACCATGCTTGGGACATGGCCCGAGGGTTTGGCCGCCCTGCGCAAAAATGGGGCGCGGCTGGTCGATGCCGGAGGACGCGAGCAGACCTTTTCCGTTGAGGTCCGCGACGATCCACAGGACTGCCGGGGCGCAAAGCATGCGATCATCCTGGTCAAATCCTGGCAGACGGCGCGCGCCGCGCATCAACTTGCAGATTGCCTGGCCGGCGACGGGGTCGCGATCACATTACAGAACGGATTGGACAACCAGGAAACCCTGGCTAAAGAACTAGGTGAGTCGCGGACTGCGCTCGGGACGATCACCATCGGCGCGACCCTGCTGGGGCCGGGATTGGTCAAAGCGGCTGGCGAAGGGAAAATATCGCTCGCAGCGCATCCTGCGATCGATCCCATCCGAGAAGCGCTGAAGTCCGCTGGCTTCCAGGTGGAGGTCGTTGAAGACGCCCGTTCGATTGTGTGGAGCAAACTGATCGTGAACGCGGCCATCAACCCGCTGAGCGCGCTGTTGAAAGTCCCCAACGGCGAACTGCTCAAACGCCCCGTCGCGCGCCGGCTGATGCGCGCCCTGGCGGAAGAGGCCGCCGTGGTGGCCAGGGCCGAGAAGGTGGCCCTGCCCTTTCGCGATCCCGCCAGCGCGGTGGAGGAGATCGCGCAAAGAACGGCCGGGAATCACTCGTCCATGCTGCAGGATATTCAGCGCGGCGCTCCAACCGAGATCGACGCCATTTGCGGCGCGGTCGTGCGGGCGGGGCAGCGGCATCGTATCCCAACGCCTTTCAATTACGTCTGCTGGCAATTGGTCCAGGCTTTGATTCCCAGAGAGTGACATTTTTCGCGAGAGTTCATGCAATTTATGAGTATCTGGACTGCCCGCTTGCATGGTAAGATAAATGAGATTTCGCTCGGAGGTGTCCATGCGCAGGTGGTTCGTACTGCTGTCTATCCTGGGAATAGCGGCGTTGCCGCTTTCGGCCCACGCCCAAGGGGCGATCCAATTCTCGACTGTCCAAGTTGAATTAAGACCTGAATATGATCAGCCCAGCATGCTGGCGATCTACGATCTCAAACTCGCAGACAGCGTCGGCCTGCCCGTGGATGTGACCTTCCACTTCCCGAAGGGCGGCAATTTGGTGGCGGTGGCCTTCTTATCCAACGGACAGTTGATGACCACCGATTACAGTGGCCCCACGGTTGTCAACGAATGGAAGGTCATTACCATCAGCGTGAAAACCGCGACCACCTATCACGTGGAGTATTACGAACCGATCACCAGGAACGGGAAAGAGCGCCAGTTCAACTATGGTTGGATCAGCGATTATCCGATCAACGATTTCAGCCTCAGCCTGCTGTCCCCGCCCGATATCACGCAGTTCACCGCCGATCCGCCCTTGAATCCGATCACCAATCCCGACGGCACGCAGGCCTGGGAAAAGGATTTCGGCGCCCTCCCGGCCAAGGAGCCTTTCACCTTGAATATCAAGTACGACAGGTCCTCCGACAAGCTCAGCGTGCCTCAGTCCAGTGTCGAGCCTTCCCAGCCCATCGGTTCGAACACCCCGGGCAGTTTCATGTCAACCTTCAGCGGTGTCCTGCCCTATGTTCTCGGCGGCCTGGGCCTGCTGCTGATCGGCGGAGGCATCGTTTATTTTTGGCAATCCGGACAAAACCGCAGGAACAGATCGCGCCGACGTCATGCGCCGCGCCCGGAAACCGAAGGAGACAGTGAAGTGTACTGTCATCAATGCGGAGGGCGCGCCCACAAGGGCGACCGCTTCTGCCGGGTGTGCGGCACCAAATTGAGACGCGAGGCCTGACGAGCATGGTGCTTGCACGGATCGTAGAACCCAAGGAGGATTGAAGCCGTGCAATTCTCGTCGATCATCATCTACTTCATCTACGGCCTGGCCTTCTTCAGCATGGGGCTGCTGGTCATCATGGAGGGCGGCCGCTCATCGGACGAACGGGTCCGCAAGGCGCTGCGGCCCCTGGCGGGATTTGGCCTGGTGCACGGCGTCCATGAATGGCTGGAGATGTTCGTGCTGATCGCCAACCTGAGCGCCCAGCCGGTTTCTCCCTATATCACCCGCGTTCAAATCTCGCTTCTCTCCTTTTCCTTTCTTTCGCTTGCCGCCTTTGGCGGATATTTACTGGCAAAGGATGAGGTCGCGCAGCGCATCAGCCTGATCGTGCCTCTGGGATTGGAAGCCATCTGGGTCGTCGGTCTGCTTGCGATCAAAGCCGATTACCCGGCGGCGGGCGTTCCGGATGCAACGCAAGTGTGGACGCGTTACATTCTTGGAATCCCCTCCAGCCTGCTGGCCGCCGTGGGATTGATCGCCCAGCAGCGGGCGTTTCGTCGCGCGGGCCTCGTGCGATTCGGACAGGACAGCCTTTGGGCGGCCGTGGCATTTGCCTGGTATGGATTGGTGGGTCAATCGTTTACGAACGTCAGTGCCCTGCCTCCATCGAACCTGATCAACGAGGTCCTCTTTCAGCAGCTCTTCGGTTTTCCGATCCAGATCGTGCGCGCCGTGGCGGCCAGCGCCGCAGCCATATTTGTGATTCGATTCCTGCGCGCCTTTCAGGTGGAGACCGAACAAAAAATCGCGACCTTGAAGGCGCAGCAACTGGAAGAGTCCCGGCAACGCGAGGCGCTGCGCGCGGAGCTGTTCCGACGCGTCGTCGCGGCCCAGGAGGCGGAACGTCAGCGCATGGCGCGCGATCTGCATGATGAGACCGGTCAGGCATTGACCGCCATCGGATTGGGATTACGCGGACTCGAATCCCGCCTGGCGCGTGATCCCGCCCAGGCGACGACTACGCTGCACGAACTTCAGACCCTGACGTCGGATTCGCTGCAGGAGCTTCAGCGCCTGATGACCGACCTGCGTCCATCTCATCTCGACGATCTCGGTCTTTCCGCCGCGCTGCGCTGGTATGTCGGGAAATTGCAGGAACGATCTTCATTCAACATCAGAGTGGATATTGCCGGTAACGAGCAACCGATCGACGAGGCCGTTAAGATCGCCATCTTCCGCATCGTCCAGGAATCGTTGAACAACGTCATCAAACATTCCAAAGCCAATCACGTGAAGATCGACCTGGCCTTTGAGGAAACACAGATCCGCGTGCGCGTCTTCGATGATGGCGAGGGCTTCAATCTCGACCGTTTGAGAGTCATGCAGTCCTCAAGCCGTCCTTCGCTGGGATTGGCGGGGATGCAGGAACGCGCCGCCTTGCTGGGGGGCACGGTTTCCATTCAATCCGGGCCCAGACAAGGCACGCTGGTCGAGGTGGTGATTCCATATCATGATGGAAGCGAGGAACAGGATGGCCATACGTCTGTTGCTGGTGGATGATCACGCGGTGGTGCGTTCGGGTTTGAAGATGCTGCTCGATTCCGAGAGCGACGTGGAAATCGTCGGCGAGGCCGGGACCGCCGCCCAGGCCCTGGAGGTCGCCGGGCAGGTCCGGCCGGACGTGATCCTGATGGATATCGGCCTGCCGGACAAGTCCGGAATTGAAGCGACCCGCGAGATCAAGAAACGCTTCGGGAAAATCGCCGTCGTGGCCCTGACCATCCATGAAGATGAGGAGTATTTTTTCAAGATGCTGGAGGCGGGCGCCTCCGGGTATGTGCCGAAGCGCGCCGCGCCGGAGGAGTTGTTGAATGCCATCCGGGCGGCCGCGATCGGCGAGGTCTATTTGTACCCATCGCTGGCCAAGCTGCTGGTCAAGGATTATCTGGGCCAGGAACGCCCGGCGGATGAGAAACCGAACCTGGACGGGCTGACCGAACGCGAGCATGAGGTCTTGACCTATCTTGCCGAGGGCCAGAGCAATGAAGACATCAGCAGGTCGCTCGTGATCAGCCCCAAGACGGTGGAGCGCCACCGTGAGAACATCATGCACAAATTGAATTTGCATTCGAGGTCGGAACTTGTGCGCTACGCGATCCGCAAGGGGATCATCAAAGCATGAGGTCGGATTCTCGGGCTTCGGGCGTATAATCTAATCAGGACAGCGGCCTTGAGGCAGTAGGCGGCTGCACCGCTCCTTGTTCGCCTGCTCGCCGAATCCACGCAGAAGACAATTCCAGCTGCCATGCGCCTGATCATGCTCCTAGAAAAACTGGGCAGGCCTTACTGGATAGGGCTGAGCCTGATATTGCTGGTCTCGGTCGCCCTGATCAGCCATTACCTGATACAGTACGGCGCATCCGTCTCGCTCTTTTATCTGATACCGATCGTCCTGGCCACCTGGTTTGTGGGCCTGGAGGCAGGCGGGGTGATGGCTCTGGCCAGTGCCTCGATCTGGCTGCTGGACGATATCTGGGTCGGTTTCCCCGGGCTCAGCCTGACGATCCACTTCTGGAACGCGGTCGTGCGCCTCTTTTTCTTCGAACTGAGTGTGTTCGCCATACATCTCGGCAGAGCTTACGAGGATCAGCGGGCGATTGCGTACACGGATTTCTTGAGCGGGACATTCAATCGACGCTTCTTTCATATATTGGCACAAAAGGAGATCGACCGCTCTGCCAGATATCGCCGCCCCTTCACGATCGCTTACCTGGATATCGACAATTTCAAAAGGCTGAATGATACATTCGGCCACAGCAGCGGCGACCGCTGCCTCCAGGCGATCGCCAGGATCGTGCAGGAGCATTTACGCAGGACCGACGTGGTTGCGCGGATGGGCGGCGATGAGTTTGCCATTCTCCTTCCGGAGACCTCCCAGGCGGCTGCCCGAGCCGTCCTGTCAAAGACTCACGCTTTGCTTCTTGAGGCTGCACAGACAAACGCCTGGCCGATCACGGTCAGCATCGGCGTTCTGACGTTCCTAACGCCTCCGGCCTCCATCGATGAAATGCTCGGCAAAGTTGACTCGGAGATGTACGCGGTGAAAAGAAGGGGAAAGAACGGCATTTCCTATTCTTCGTACCCCGCCTAGCGCCCCATTGCCAGGCACGCGACGCATCGCCCGAACGGAAATAGCACGTGGCAACCTTCCTTGCGGCGACGGGCCAGGTTGATCTGTATCCAGCGCTCGCCAAACAGCTCGTCAAGGATTATCTCAGCCAGGCTGCCCGGCGAATTTTCTACTGCAGGGTGAGGCGGCTAGCTTCGTTTCCCCACCCGGGCAGCTGAGTGGAAACGGCGGGCCTGATCTCCGAATATCGAATCTCGCGCAGAAATAGTCCTGTGCGAGATTCTGTTTTATGGGGCAAACCACCCATCCCGGGAAGCGGGGCCTGGGGCGGGCACCGCAGTTCGAATATCGCAAGCACCGCAGACGGAGACGGAAAAGTTGGGGGGAACCACGAATTTTCGATTCAGGTCCGCCGGCGTAAACTATAAGCAGTCCAAATAGAAAGGAAATCGAGATGAACCCCGGCGCAACCGTACTCTATATGATCCTGATGGCTCTTCTGAGATTGGCCCTTCCCTGCGGATTGCTTTTGTATTTCGGTGAACGGAACCGTAGAAACACGTTGGGAAACTTCAAACGACTCTAGGTGAACTATGGAAACCATCTATGCTTATCTGATCATTGCCCTGGGGATCGCACTCCGCATCGGAATTCCGATCCTCGTCACCGCTTTGATCTCGGTTTACCTTCACCGGCTGGATCAACGCTGGCAGGAGGAAGGCGAGGAGATCGAGACACCCGTTGAAAAGCCGGAATGCTGGAAGATCAAGGGTTGTCTGGCCGAGGACCGCGCCAGGTGCTCCGGTTATCTATCGCCGCTGCCCTGCTGGCAGGCCCGCCGATTGCCCAATGGATATTTGAACGAGGCCTGCCTGACCTGCGTGGTTTTCCGGCGCGCCTCGGTTCCGGTACTCTCGCATGCATAGAAGAAATTGAGGAGATGCGAACATGTTCTCAAATCTAAGACGCTTCTTGATTGCGCTGATCTTTGCGCTCGTGATCGGCGCCCTGACCCTGGTCATTGCCCGGGCCCAGGCCGCCACGCCGGCCGGCCCGACGCCTGCTCCGGCATCATCGGAGAGCTGCAAGAGCTGCCATGAGGATATTTACGCCACGTGGCAAAGCGGACCCCACGGTCAAGCCATGGATGATCCCGTCTTCACGTCCACCTGGGAATCGCAAGGCAAACCGGGCGCCTGCCTTGTTTGCCATTCCACCGGCTACGATCCCGTCAGCCAGACCATGACGAACGGCGTGGATTGCACGGCCTGTCACAATCCCATGCCCATCGATCATCCCAAACAACCCGCCCCCATTGACACCACGCCGGAGCTGTGCGGAAAGTGTCACAGCGATCCAAGGTTTGCGACAGGCGATTGGATGATGAGCGCGCACTATCAACGCGGCATGAGCTGCACAACCTGCCACGATCCGCATAAGGCCGCTTTGAAAGTCATGCCCGGCGCTCCGGCCAGCGACGATGGTTCGGCGCTGTGCGAGAACTGTCACAAAGATGCGATGCAGAATTTCCCGCTCTCTGCTCATGCGAAAGCCGGCGTGACCTGTGTGGATTGTCATCTGGGCATCGCGAATTTAAATAATCCCACGGCCAGCGCGACGGATTTTATCAGCGCGCACAAAGCGCCGGATCATAGTTTCCTCCCGACATTGGATACGTGCGAAAAATGCCACGCGACCCAAATGCACACACCCGGGAATGCGGTTGCGGCCGCAGCGTTCAAAGTGGAACAACTGGGAGGCACGGCGACCCCCGAACCCACCGATGTGGTGACTCCTGTTCCGCCCGTTACGAATTCTCCGGCTCCGGTCAACCCGCTCGGATTTGCGGTCGTGTTCGGTATGCTGGGTCTGGCCGGCGGCATGGTACTGGCCCCCTGGCTGGACAAAGCCTATCAACACTTCATCGAAAAGGATGGAGGGAAAAATGTCTGACGCAAAACTGTCCCGCCGGGCCTTTCTGAAGGTCGCCGCTGCCGCCGCGGCGGTTGCTGCCAGTCTGCGCGCTGTAAAATTCGCAACCGCAGCCGAATCTGCCCCAGGCGGCGGTCGTCAATGGGTCATGGTGATCGATCAGAATAAGTGCACCGGCTGCGGATACTGCGTCATGGCATGCCGCGCTCACAATGATGTTCCACCCAACATCACCTGGAACCCAGTGCTCGATGCTGGCGAGGTGGCCGGCAAAAAGGTCTTTCTGCCGCGTCCCTGCATGCAATGCACGGACGCTCCCTGCGTGGAGGTATGCCCGGTGGGAGCCTCCTATCATCGTCCCGATGGGATCGTGATGATGGATTACGACCGCTGCATCGGTTGCCGATACTGCGAAGTGGCCTGCCCGTACGGAGCGCGCTCGTTCAATTGGAAACAATTCACCGGTCCCAATCCGGCCGTGCCGGAGTGGGGTGAACCAGAAGTTGCCCGGCGCCCGCGGGGGGTCCCGGAAAAGTGCGCGTTCTGTTATGAACGCATTGACCGCGGCCTCAAACTTGGATTGACACCCGGTGTGGATCAGGATGCGACGCCGGCCTGCGTCGTGGTCTGCCCGACCAAGGCACGCCTCTTTGGCGACCTCAACGATCCGCAGTCAAATGTCAGCCAGGTGCTCGACCAGCATTCCACGTTCCGCCTGCGCGAAAACCTGGGCACCGACCCGCATGTCTATTACATGCCTGCAGAAGCAGACACCCTGGAGGGCTGATCATGTTGAAGAATCTCCGCAGACAACTGGCTTCGATCAAGCTTACGCCGTGGACGATTTGGCTGGGCTTCCTGGGCGTGGTCATGCTGACCGCGCTGGCCGGGGCAATCCTCGTCTTTTGGAACGGGCTCTGGATCACGCATCTCAGCGACCTGGTGCCGTGGGGTTTGTGGATCACCATTGACCTTTCATCGATTGCACTGAGCGCGGGCGCGTTCAGCCTGTGCGCGGCGGTATATCTGATCGGCCTGAAGCGCTACGAACCGATTGCGCGCACCGCCACTTTTATCGGATTGACCGGCTACAGCATGGCAATGATGGCGCTCCTGCTCGACATCGGCCGCCCGGACCGCTTCTGGCACTCCATGGTTTATTGGAACGATCATTCCCTGCTGTGGGAAGTCACGATGTGCGTCTGTTTATATCTAAGCGTCCTGCTGTTGGAATCGATGCCCATCCTTGCCAATTTGGATTGGCTGAAAAAGCACTTCCCAAAACCGACAGAGATCATGAGCCATGTTCATCATTATGCACCCTACCTTGCAGTTGCGGGGTTGTGCCTTTCCATGCTTCATCAATCCTCCCTGGGGGCGGTGTATGGCGTGATCAAAGCGCGCCCGTTCTGGTATAAGCCCGAGATGTCCGTGTTGTTCATGGCCTCCGCCATCATCGGGGGCATTTCGATGACCCTGTTTGCTTCAATGATCGCATCCCGTTTGACGCCGCGCGCCAAGGTCAACGATCTGTTGATCGAGCGCGTTTCGTACTTTGTTGCCTGGGCACTGGTCGGCTATCTCTACTTCCGCTTTTGGGATGTATGGGCCCAGAATTACACCTATGAACCCGGGCGCACCG
>DATJBI010000058.1:0-6938 GCA_035515435.1 Anaerolineales bacterium | reverse complement strand
CCGGCGGATATCCTCCCGGCCCGTGCCTTCCATTTCGAGACCGAACGCCACATTCTGGAAAACGGTCATGTGCTGAAACAAGGCATAACTCTGGAAAACGGTATTGACGGGGCGCAGAAAAGGAGGTTTATGTCCCTGCGGCTCGCCATCAATATAGACCTCGCCTTCGGTCGGCCATTCAAAGCCGGCAATCATGCGAAGCGAGGTGGTCTTGCCGCATCCCGAGGAACCCAGCATCGAAAAGAACTCGCCGTTCTTGATCTGCATGCTGACGTGATTTACAGCCGCCAGCTCATTCCCCTCGGGGGTCAGGAATATTTTGACAACATCGCGTAATTCGATGGCAAACTCACTCATCTACAGACTCCTGCTGACAGTTTTTAGAGTGGCCTCAAGGCGTTCGAGCAGCGTATCCAGCTGCTCGTAGGAAATGATCAGGGGCGGTTCGACCCGGATCGTCCTGGCGCTGGTCAACGTGCCGGCCACCAGGATCCCGCGCTGAAACAGACCCGCCGCGACCTTGTATCCGATCTCCGGACTCTTGAAGTGCATACCGATCAAAAGACCTTTGCCGGTTATTTTCTCATAAATTTGCGAATATTGCACGGAGAGTCTGCCCAATTTTTCCATCAGATAGCCTCCCTTTTCCGCGGCCTGTTCCCACAGGCGTTCGCGCAGCGTGACATGGATCGAGGCGATCGCCGCAGAGCAAGCCAGGGCTCCGCCGCCCGTGGTGGTCGTATGCATGAAGGGATTCGGATACATCATCGGACGATAGATCTCCTCCGTCGTGCAGACCGCGCTGATGGGCATCACGCCGCCGCCCAGGGATTTGGCGACCGTCAAAATGTCGGGGGCCACCTCCCAATGATCCACGCCCCACAGCTTTCCGGTCCGGCCCAGGCCCGTTTGCACTTCATCCGCGACCAAAAGGACCCCGTATTTCTTCGTCGCCGCCCGGACCCGCGGCCAGAAATCGTCGGGCGGCACGATCGCGCCCGCCTCGCCCTGGATCGGTTCGAAGATCACCGCCGCGACACCGATCCCAACCTTTTCGCAGATCTCGAGCTGCCGCTCCACCGCCGCCGCATCGCCGAAGGGGACATGGTACACGGCCCCTCCATACAGCGGGCCCAGGGCGGCGCGATAATCGGATTTGCCCATCAAGGAAAGCGAGCCCATGGTCTTCCCATGAAACGCGTTGACCGCCACGATGAAAGCGGCTTTGCCCGTGAAGAGCTTCGCGATCTTGATCGCGGCCTCATTGGCTTCGGTGCCGCTGGCCGCGAACCAACTGTATTTCAGGGCGCCCGGCGTAATGGTGGCCAGCAGCCTGGCGAGCACGCCGCGCAAGGGATCAATCAATTCCTGCGACGGCATGGGCGAACGGTTCAACTGCGCCTTGACCATCTCCACCACGACGGGATGGCTCCAGCCCAGATCCATCATGCCGTAACCGCCGAGAAAATCAAGGTACTCGCGGCCCAGCACATCCTTGAAGGTCGCACCCGAACCGGACCATTCCACGGCGGCCCAATCCCCCGCCTCGGTGACAGACTTGCGGTATTCCAGCCAGTTGCGGTTATAGTGCTCGGCAAAATTCTCTTTCGATTCATTAATGATGCGATGCGCTTCCTCCTGGGACGGAAACGCTTCCCGCCGGATCAAGTCCATCCAGCGTGATGAATAATCCAGTGCCTCTTCGTAATCGATCGCCATAGAGATCCCTCGAGCAACCTGCTCCCGGTTAGAACTTTCGGCTCCAGTCCTTCGGCCAGCGTTCGACCACGACCTTCTTCTGCGTAAAGAATTCCACCGCATCCATGCCCTGGCCGTGCATATCGCCAAAGAACGATTCCTTCCAGCCGCTGAATGGGAAGAACGCCATGGGCGCGGCCACGCCGATGTTGATCCCGATATTGCCCGCTTCGGCCTCATAGCGAAACTTGCGGGCCGCGGAACCGCTCGCGGTGAACAAACTCGCCTGATTGCCATATGCTCCGCTGTTCACCAATTCGATGGCCTCCTCCACGGTGTTGACATGCATCAGGCCCAGGACCGGGCCAAAGATCTCCGTGCGGGCAACTTCGCTCCCGGGTGGGACGCCGGACAGGATCGTCGGCCGGACAAATGAGCCATGCTCATAACCTTTCACGACCGCCCCGCGGCCATCCACAGGGATCGCGGCGCCTTCCGCCGCACCCTTCCCGATCAACTGCTCGATGCGCTGTTTGCTGGCGGTATTGATGACCGCCCCCATTTGGACGGCAGGGTCCAGGCCGTAGCCCACCAGGCGTGAGGCGGCGGCATCGCAGATCATCTCGCTGAACGTGCTGCGGGCCTCACCGACGGTCACCGCCAGGGAAACCGCCAGACAGCGCTGGCCGGCACAGCCAAAGGCCGAATCGGCAATGATCCTGGTGGCCATCTCCATGTCGGCATCCGGCAGGACCACGACCGGGTTCTTTGCCCCGCCCTGCGCCTGAACGCGCTTTCCGTTGGCAGAGGCCTTGTTATAAAGATACTTCGCGGTCGCGGTGGAACCGACGAACGTGACGGCCCGAATCAGGGGATGTTCCAGGATGGCATCCACGGCGTCCTTCGCACCGTTGACCAGGTTGATCACGCCCTTTGGGAAGCGGGCCTGCTCGATGAGGCGGAAGATCAGCTGCATGGTCATCGGCACCTTTTCCGAGGGCTTCACCAGATAGGTGTTTCCCGCCGCGACGGCGTAGGGCAGGTACCAGAAGGGGATCATGCCGGGGAAGTTGAACGGCGCCACGGTCGCGCACACGCCGAGCGGCTGGCGGATCATCAGCTCGTCGATCCCGGAGGCGATGTCTTCAACGAGCTCGCCCTTGCCCAGCATCGGCATTCCACAAGCCACCTCCACATTCTCAATGGCGCGGATCATCTCGGCCTTCGACTCTTCAAATGTCTTGCCGGCTTCGTTGGTGATCGTGCGGGCAATCTCGTCCAGGTTGGCTTTCAGCAGATCGCGCAGCTTGAAGAGATGCTGAACGCGATCTTGAACGGGCGTGCGGCGCCAGGCGGGGAAGGCGGCGGCCGCGGCCCGGGCCGCGGAATCGACTTCGCCCAGTCCGCACAGCGGGGTCTGCGCGATCAACTCGCCCAGCGCGGGGTTGATCGCCTCCGCATAGGTTTTCGTCTTCGGTTCGATCCAGGCACCATCGATGTAGTTGAGAATTTTCTGCACGGCGACCTCTACGCGACCAGCTTGTCCATGAATTCAGACAAACCTTCATCGATCAGATTCAGGCCTTCGTCCAGCTGCTGCTCATTGATGATGAGCGGTGGCACGACAAAGAGGATGTTCTTGAAATTGAAAACGTACACGCCGCGTGAAACCAGAAAGTTCTTGAGCGGGGTCAAGTCGAGGGGCTCTTTCGTCCGGCGGTCCTTGACGAACTCGATCCCGGAGAACAATCCGATATAACGCACGTCGCCTACCGACGGATGTCTGGCCTTCAGGTCTTCCAGCCGCTCCCCCAGATACCTGCCAACCTTTTTTGAATTTTCAAAGATCTTTTCCTCTTCATAGACCTCGATCGTGGCGAGCGCCGCGGCGCAGGCCAGGGCGTGACCGCTGTAGGTGAGCCCCGCATAAAGATATTTGTCATCGAAGAATTTCGCGATCTTCTCGCGGACGATCACTGCCCCGAGCGGGATATAGCCGGAGGTGATCCCTTTGGCCGTGGTGATGATATCCGGCACGACATTCCAGTTATCCACGGCAAACCATTGGCCGGTCCGGCCCCAGCCGGACATGACTTCATCGGAGATCAACAGGATGCCGTACTTGTCGCAGATCGCGCGCAGCCGCGGCCAATAATCATCGGGCGGGATAATGAGGCCGTTCGTCCCGGTCACACCTTCCAGGATGATCGCCGCGATCTGGTCCGGACCCTCATGCTGGATCACCTCTTCCACGTGACTGATGCATTCCCGGTGGCAGGTCTCGCGGGTCCAGCCGAAGGGACAGCGATAGCAGTAGGGATCCAGGAAATGCACCACACCCGTCATGGCATGATCCACCACGAGGCGCCGGTAATCGCCGGTCAAGGCAATCGCACCATGGGTCGCGCCGTGATAGGAGCGGTAGCGCGCCAGAATTTTGTGGCGGCCCGTGTAGAAGCGCGCGATCTTGACCGCGTTTTCATTGGCCTCCGCGCCCCCCAGCGCGAAGAAGGTCTTCTTCAAATCGCCGGGCGTGATCTCGGCCAGTTTCTTGCCGAGCAGACCGCGCGGCTCGGTGGCCATCCCGGGTGCCACAAACGTCAAGCGCGCGGCCTGGTCCTGAATCGCCTTCACCACCTTCGGATTCTGATGTCCGACATTGGTGTTCACCAACTGGGAAGCAAAATCCAGATAGCGTTTGCCGTCGGCATCCCAAAAATAAACGCCCTCCGCCCGGACAACCGGGATCGGATTCGTCTGGGCCTGCACAGACCAGGAGTAGAACGTGTACTCCTTGTTCATCTCTACGATCTCCTGGGCGCTCAGGCCCTTCTTCGTGTCGGATGCAGCTTTGGTCATTCTTCCTCCAAGTCAGAATTAAAACGCCGAACGCCAGAGAGCGTTCGACGTCGCATAACCTACGATCTTGCCTTTTTTACAATATCCGCATAGACGTTCAGCGTTTCATCGATGTCGGCGTCCGTATGGGAATAACTTAGGAACCAGGGCTCGCGCGGGTCGTGATCCGGCATGACTCCGCGCTCGATGGCCATCTCGACCAGCTTGAGATACAGCTCCTTGTCGGCGCCGTCCCAATCACGCTGGCAGGTCACGGCCTCCACCCCCAGCGCGAAGGAGAACATCGCCGCATAGCCGCTCATGGCCACCGGGATGTTGTTGTCTTCGAAGATTTCCTTCAAGCCATCCTTCAGACGGGTGCCGCGTTTTTGGATCGATTCCAGGATCGGTTCCGTTTTAAGCAGCTTCAGGGTGGCATACGCCGCGGCGACACCCGGTTTGTTGTTGGTATAGGTTCCGCCCTGTGAGACGCCGTGTCCGATAATGGACATGATCTCGCGCCTGCCGCCGAACGCGGCGATCGGATACCCGTTGCCCAGGGCTTTGGCGTATGTGGCCAGGTCGGGTCGGATGCCATAATATTCCTGTGCCCCGCCCTTCGCGATGCGGAAGCCGGTCTTGACTTCATCCAGGATAAAGACGGTTCCATACTCTTCCGTTTTTTTGCGGATCAATTCCAGGAAGCCCGCCTGCGGTTCGATCGCCCCGCAGTTTCCCTGACAAGGTTCGGTAATGACCGCCGCGATCTGGTCGCCCGACGAGCGCATCACGCGTTCAAACCCCTCAAAGTCGTTGAAAGGCAGTGTGATCACATTCTCGCCCATGGACTGGGGGATGCCCGAAGAGGCCTTCACCGGGATCGGGCTGCGACGACTGCCATAGGCCTCGATGGGCGCGTAGGTGGACCAGAGGGTGTGATCGTGAAAACCATGGTAGTTCCCTTCGAACTTTAAAATGACGTCGCGTCCGGTGAAGGCGCGCGCCACCCGGATGGCATGCATCGTCGCCTCGGTCCCCGAACAGGCAAATCGGACCATTTCCACCGCCGGGCACAGGTCCACGATCATCTCGGCCACCTCGATCTCGAGCTCGCCGGTCATGGCGAACAATACTCCCCGCCGGACCTCCTCGATGACCTTCGCATCCACCGGCTCATAGGCATGGCCCAGGATGATCGGACCGAAGGCCATGCGGTAATCAATGAAGCGCCGCCCATCCACGTCCCACAGATAGGCCCCCTGGGCCCGATCGACGTAGGGCGTCAGGCCCTCGCCCCAATATCGAAAATTGGAATTCACTCCCAACGGCAGGACCCTTTCCGCACGCTGCTGCAGGGCCCGACTTTGTGGACCAACCAGACTCATAGGACCTCCCGATCAGGAAGAGGATCGCTCCCCTTCGCCGACGTTCTTCACCGCCCGTTCCGGAACCCGCCATTGGTAGACATCCTTTAAGATGATCGGCACAATGGAGGTGGTCGTCTTGCGCACACCCGGAATTTTACGGACAACCTCGGTCGTGAAGTGATAAACATCCGCCGTGTCCTTGGCCACCAGTTGAATGCTGATGTCATTTTGGCCGATGCCGCAGGCCACATAGGTCACGTTGTCATATTTCGTCAGTTTCTTTGCCACTTCCAGGATCTGGTCCGATTCCACTTCGAGCCAGACATCGGCATTGACCGACAGGCCAAAAGCCTGGGGATTGACCACTCCCGTGATCTGGATCGCTCCCTCTTCGATCATCCGGTCAATCCGATAACGCACCGAGCGCTCCGAGATGTTCTTCATGCGGCGCGCGATCTCCGAAGCCGTCATCCGCCCGTCTTCGAGCAGGAAATTGACAATCTTTATATCTGTCTTGTCGAATTCATACATGGTTTCCCATTCTATTTTCCGAAAAGGAAAAATATTGAGGCGAACTATACCCAACTCAGGCCGCTGCGTCAAGGTCGAGGGAGCGCTCCATCGAATTTGCGCCCGAGCCTCGCGATCTGAAGCGGCGGGTTCCTCCAGCGGGCGGGATTCTGCATTGACGCTGACATGTCGGACAGGTATAATAAACCCCCGGTATTATTCCCGATTTTCAGGAGAAAACAACTATGGTTACAACAGATACAACGCCGATGGTTGCGCTTGAACCCAAGACCAAAATCACCGGCAAAATCATCAAGACCACCCTGGCCGGCGCTCTGGTGGATCTAAGCCAGCCGATCCCGGGCGTGCTTCACATTTCTCAACTTCAAAAAGATCCTGTCAACAAGGTCGAGCAGGTGATCCAGGAGGGCCAGACGGTGGAGGTGTGGGTGAAGCGCGTCCGCAAAGACCGGATCGAACTGACCATGATCGAGCCGCTGATGTACGACTGGAAGGATCTTCAGC
>DATJBI010000057.1:0-8029 GCA_035515435.1 Anaerolineales bacterium | reverse complement strand
CAATGACCACCTTTTCACCTGGCCTCAGACTCTCCAGCAGCTCTCCGCCGGCGGCGTTGATCTCATTCACCCGCCTGCGAATTGCCTGCACCAGGTTCTCGGGAACATCGGCTGGGTGCCCGTCGAACGATACCAGCCCGTGCGCACCCGGCATCCATCCCAGGGCCGACGTTTTTGCATTTTCGAGATCCAGCTGTACAAAGACATAACCGGGGAAATAAGGCTTGACCTTGCGGGCGCGCGGGTTCACGGGCTGCACGCGGATGTGCGGACAAAAGGCTTCCAGCCTGTTCGCCAGAAGCTGGTCGTACAGGTATCCTTCTTTATTGGGCTTGCTCTGAAGTACATACCAGGTCGAGGTCATGAGTGATCGATTTTTTATCAGCAAAGGATAAGGAACAGACCAGACAGTTTGCGGGTCCTCATCTGCAAACGTTGTCTTTTGCGCGTCATCGTATGTGATGCTATTTTAGTGATGTTGCCTGCGATGTAGAACCGATAAATAATGGTTTTGGAGGCTGAATAATTGACCAATGCTCCATCAACAAATCGGTCATAAATGCCCATCTCATATTGCCCTCAAGTTCATTGCAAAATCGTCCTTCCGATCGGAAGATGAATCTGGGTCCTCTTTCCTGCGATCGGCATTCAAACTTTTTGGATAACATTTCCTCCCTCCTGAGGGCCCGTCGGAGGAAATTTGCATCGGGCTCACTTCACTACCATTCGCAATCTGATCCACCCGATGGCCGCGAGCTCCCCGATCTCGAAAGCTTTGGGAGATCGCGGGCACCGCATGTTATAAGAACTTCGCGATAGATACGGCAAAATGCCGCGCTTCCTGGCCAGCTGCTCTCGCTGTCCGGGGTTAATTTTCATGAAGGGGGGGATCCCGTGAGCGGGTCCGGGGCAAAGACGGCGCGCTCACCTTCCGGTACCGATTTTTCTCTCCGTGTGCTTTCCCGGTTTTTTCGACCCTCGAAAGGGCATAAATCGGCAGAAAAGTGCTCTTCAACCCTTGACACCTGCTCAAAAATCTCGTATATTAAGGTCTATTGGTCTGACTACCATACCACAGAAAGCTATCTGCAGACTGCCATGAAAATTCAACCAATTTCCCATCAAACCCTCTCCGAGACCGCCGCCGGAAAACTGGCCGCCTCCATGCTCGATGGCAGTTTGGCGCCCGGAACCCAGCTTCCGCCCGAGCGCGAACTGATGAACCAGCTCAAGATCAGCCGTTCGACCTTGCGGGAGGCCCTCAAGACCCTCGAAAAGAATAACCTGATCGAGTCGCGCCCGCACGTGGGCTGGTTTGCCAAAGCCGTGAGCGAATCGAACATGGCTCAGGCAAAGGAAATGGCCGGGGCCGCCCGGTCCCCTGCGCCTTCGGCCGCGAACGAGCCGCCGACCGGACCCCTGCGGATCCCGATCGCACCCGAAAAGCCGATCCATATTCCAAACCTGAAGAAAGATCGGCTGGGGACGTTTGAATTCATATCGTGGTGGGAACGCGAGAAGGTCCGGGACGCCAAAGTGATGGTGATCGGCGCGGGTGCGCTTGGGAATGAAGTCATCAAGAACCTGTCTCTGATGGGCATCGGCAATCTGTTTATTGTGGACTTCGATCAGGTGGAAGCCGCGAATTTGAGCCGCTCGATATTGTTCCGTGAAACGGACAATAATCGCAGCAAGGCCGAGGTCGCCGCGGCGCGCGCCAGATCGATCAATCCTGACATTCACGTTCAATATATGAACGGGAATGTGACCACGCAGCTGGGACTGGGGATCATTCGCCGCATGGATGTGGTCATCGGCTGCCTGGATAACCGTGAAGCCCGCCTGGCCGTCAACCGTTTTTGCTACTGGGTGAACAAACCCTGGGTGGACGGAGCGATTCAGGAATTGCTCGGGCTGGTGCGCGTCTTTGTGCCAGGGCAGGGCGCGTGCTACGAATGCACACTGACGGAGCAGGCTTTGCGCGATCTTTCCATGCGCTATTCCTGTCCGCTGCTGGCGCGGCAGAACATTCTGCTTGGCAAAGTTCCGACCACGCCGACCATCGCTTCGATCATCGGCGGCATGCAGTCGCAGGAAGCCCTCAAATTGATCAATGGAATGCCGGTCGAGGCGGGCAAGGTCGTTCACTACAACGGCATGGTCAATGAAATGCACACCACGGCTTATTCACCCCGTGACGATTGCGAAAGCCACTGGACGTATGGCGAGATTACCGAGCTTCCAGCGCGCGCCGAGCGGACGACCCTGGCGGACCTGCTGCGGATCGCCCGTGCGGACCTTGGACCGGATGCCATGATCGAACTTGACCAGGAACTGATCACCTCGCTCGAATGCCCGAACTGCCATACCATTGAACACGTCCTGAGGCCGCTGAGCGAAGTCACGTTCGAGGCCGGACATTGTCCGACCTGCGGGGTTTTGCGCGAATCGACCCTGACGCATATCATCTCCGGCGAGGAGGACTTCCTGCATCGGACGCTGGCCAGTGTCGGTGTGCCTCCCCTGCACATTGTGCGGGCCCATAACGGCGTGCAGTACCGCTTCTACGAATTGACCGGCGATCTGCCGGAAGCGCTTCACTTCCGCCACTTTGAGCAGACGCATATCACGGTGGGCCCCCAATCGCAGGGCCGCGTCCGGCTCAAGGAAACCGTAGAAGCTCCGGGCGCCCGAAGTGTTGTGAAAATCAAGAATCCCTCCGTTTCCCCCGCCCAGGGCCGCGTTAAATTGCGTGGATGAATTCAGGCTAGAGAATGGCTGCGCGAACCATGAGTTTCGAGTCCGACTCAAATCCCGAACGATGGCACCTAGGCCGGAAAATGGCGTTGCTCATCCTGCTGGTCAGTGCGCTGGCCCTGGGACTCGTGATCCTGTTTCGCCAAAAGACCGATTTTCCACTGTTGATGTTCAATATCTTTGCAGTGGCCAGCATCGGGTTGGCCGCCGGGCTCGCAGCGCGTGTGGTGCTGCACCGGCGGAACTGGTTTATTCAGGGCCTGGCCTCCTCGGCGCTTGTGATCATCGGTCTCGTGGTATTGGGGTATCTCACCGATGGGAAAAGCGGGATCGTATTTCCACCGCTCGGCCTCGTTTCGGTAAATTGGCTGAGCCAGTGGCAGATCTCCCTGAAGTTACCCCTGCAACTCAAGAGCACGCAAATGAACTGGCTGGCGCTGGTTCATCTGGTGATCGCCATGGACGTCTCATGGATCGCGTTGCGGGCGTGGAGACATCCTGTGCCGCGCCTGAACGAGATCTCCGCCCCGGCCGCGGTGCGGGGCCGCAGACCGGTCCGCTCCTCGCACACCAGTGTCTTGCCGCGCCTGTCCTTCCCGAAGATTCGGGTTCGAAATCCGAACGCAAACCCCAAAGTCCGCAGGAACAGGATCCAGCGCCCGCGCCTTTCCAGCGCGGCTGTATCCGGCCCGGCCAAGGCAGCGTCGCGCAGGCGATGGAATCCCCTGCAAAAGAAACCGCAGATTCAGCTGGCGGTTTACGAAGAACACCGCTGTCCATACTGCCTTGAAGAAGTCAAGCGAAATGACCCGCGCGGGGTGGTGGAGTGCGAAGTCTGCCACACCCTGCACCATAAAGACTGCTGGGACATTACCGGCGCCTGCCAGGTGCCGCATCTCAATACGTGATTTGGAGGGAACGCCATGCCTGATTTGAATGTAACCATTGTTTTGCCAAGCGGAGGCGCCCGCACTGCCGAGGTCCCGGACGATGTTGCCATCCAGGAGCTGATGACGGAATTCATCTCGCTGCTGCAGTTGCCGACGGTTGGACCGGACGGCCGCCCGATGGCTTACCGCCTCGACAGCAAGGCCCTGGGCCGCGAGCTGAAAGAAGACGAGACACTCTCGGCGGCCGGGATTCCTGATAATGATCGATTGATGATCACGGCCGATATCACGGCCGGCGCCGGTTCGAACGTGGTTGCAGAAAGCCCGCGCATGCGGCGTCTGCGCGGCGATTATGAGCTGATGCAGGAACTCGCCTCCCGCACGGACATGATTTCCTTTGTGGCCCAGTCCCCGCGTCCCAACCTGCCGCCAGAACGTTATATCGTGACGTTCAAATGCAAGAGCATTGCGACCGTGGACCGGCAGGGCAATCCGCAGTTCAGCGATCATCATCAGGTTGAAATCTACCTCCACAATCAATATCCTCAGCGCTGGCCGGGCATGAAATGGCTGACGCCGATCTGGCATCCCAACATCAATCATCTCAATGGGACGGTTTGCATTGATGCGGCCTGGTGGACAGCCAGCCGCTCGCTAGACCGTCTGGTCATCATGCTGGGTGAGATGCTGCAGTACAAGAATTTCCATGATGACCCAACCAAGCCTCCCTTCCCGTGGGACCCGGAAGCCGCCCGCTGGTGCCGCGAATATCGCAAAACCCATCCGAACGCGTTCCCGGTCGACACCCGTGAACTGATGCGTCCCGAACGTGTCAAGCTGGGAGGCGGTAAACCGGACAAGAAAGGGGACCACCCGAAGCCGAGCATCAAGTTGTCGAATCCATTATCTTCGAACAAGGCCGTGGGTTCGTCGAAAGCCGTGACTCCCAGGCCGAAGATCCGAATCAAGTAGCTATTCTTCCGCGTTGCGCGCAGCAACCGCATGCAAACCGGTTCGCAAGTCTCAGTTCGTCCAAATTTAGAAAGGAGATCAACCATGTCAGATGTTCCCGTCACTATCGTTCTCCCCTCGGGAGGCACCCGCAATGCTGAGGTTCCGAATGATGTTCCGGTGAAGGAATTGATCCCGGAGTTAACCACCTCGCTGGAACTGCCCGTTACGGGTCCGGATGGACGCGCGATGTCTTATCGCTTGGATAGCAAAGCGCTCGGCCGCGAATTGAAAGAGGAAGAAACGCTTTCAGCGGCCGGCATCCCGCAGAACGACCGGCTGATGATGACCGCCGACGTCACGGCCGGATAAATTCAGCCGCCCCTCGCCCGCCTTGTTATGAGCAAGGCGGGTGGAGGGCCAGACACAAACCGTATGGCATCCATACCTCGAATCCGTGTTTTGGCATCCGATATGACCCAACCGCTCACCACCTCGCTTCCCACCAAAAGGGCAAGCCGCTGGAATTCCCCCTATGATGAGAGCAATCTTCATCCGTTGGTGTCCGTGTTTATGACCCAGCAGGCCTACAGCCGTATTTGCGTTCACTCGGTGAGCGACATGAAGAATGAAGTCGGCGGCATTCTGATCGGTCAGTGGTGCACGGATGAGAATCGTGAGCAGTTCATTGTGGTCGAGCATGCCCTGCCGGCGCGCTATACCCGCCAGGGCAGCGTCTATCTGACCTTCACCCAGCAGAGCCTGGTTGACATCCACGATCAGATCGATGCCAATTACAAGGGCTTGAAGATCGTGGGATGGTATCACACGCATCCCAGCATGGGCGTTTTTCTTTCCCATTACGATACGTGGCTGCATGCCAACTTCTTTCCCGAACCCTGGCAGGTCGCACTGGTCGTCGAACCCGTATCGTCGACCGGCGGTTTTTTTATCCGGCAAAAGAGTGGAATCCTGGACCCAAGCCGTTATTTCGGCTTCTACGAGTTGGACGGCAATTATGGCCGCACTATGGTTTATTGGAACAACTTGAATCAATTTGAAGAAGAGAAAGGAGACGCTAAAAATGAGTAGACGGATGCGGACGTACTTCTATGCGGTGCTGGGTGCGATCGGCGGATTGATCGGCTGGCAGGTGAGCGATATGCTTGGTCTTTCGTTCACAGCCAACCTGTATGTGAGCGAAGCGGTGGTCGGCGCGCTGGTTGGCCTGTGCATCGGCCTCTTCATCGGGATCACGGAGGGCTTGATGACGCGCAATATCGTCCAGGCCAGCCGGGCCGGGGTGATCAGCGGCCTGCTGGGGCTCGTGGCCGGCGCGATCGGTTTGCCGCTCAGTGAATTCCTGTTTCAAACAGCGGGCGCAGGCTACTTTGGCCGCGCCCTGGGGTGGGGCATATTTGGGCTGCTGATCGGCCTGGCCGAAGGCGTGGTCGGAAAAAGCCAGATCTGGAAAGGCATGCTCGGTGGATTGATTGGCGGGGCTCTGGGCGGCGTTCTGCTCGAGGCCGTCCACAATTTGCTCAAAGATCCGCTTATCGGTAAGGCCTCCGGCCTGGTTCTGCTGGGAGCATGTGTGGGTGCCTTCATCTCCCTGATCGTTGTGTTGTTGTCGCGGGCCTGGCTCGAAGTCACTTCCGGCAAGCTCAAAGGCACCGAGTTCATTCTCGACAAGTTCATGCACGCCGGCGGTCCGGCAATTGCCATCGGCAGTTCGGCCTTGAAATCCGAGATTGTCCTGCCGGATCCGGATATTGCTCCGCAGCACGCCATGCTCACCGGGGACGGCAAGCAGTTCAGCGTCAAAGACATGAGCCTCTCGGGAACTTTCATCAACAACAAGAAGATCGAACTTGCCCGGCTGGTCAATGGACAGAAGATTCGCATGGGCAACACCGAGATGGTTTATCACGAAAAGAGGTAATCATGCGAAAAATCTTCCGCTTCACGCTGGCCCTTGGCCTGTTGCTGGTGCTGACGCTGTGGTGCACGCCCGGTGTTTTTGCACAAACCCCCACGCCGGCACCCCAAATCCGCATCACCCAGGTGGATAACTCCAAGTTTCCTCAAGTCACCCTGTACGTCTCCGTCACGGATGCGAGCGGTCAACCGGTCGGCGTGGATCCCAGTACCATTCAGATCTCTGAAAATGGCCAGGTGATGAAAACCACCACCCGACCGACCAATGTCCAGGGTCAAACAGCCAGCGGTCCCGGTCAGTTGACGACCCTGCTCGTGATCGACGTGTCCGGCAGCATGGCCACTGCGAACAAGCTGACCCAGGCGAAGGCGGCGGCTGAGGCCTATATCAATCAAATGCGTCCCGGCGATCAGGCCGGAGTGATTGCCTTCGATACGCACGTCAGTGTGGTGCAGGCGATCACAACGGATCATCAGGCGCTGACCAAAGCAATTGACTCGCTGCAGTCGGGTACCGATACCGCCATGTTCGACGCGCTGCTGAGCGCCGAACAGCTCCTGGCCAACGTCGGCGGCCGCAAGGCGATCCTGCTCCTGACCGATGGCATGGACAATCGCAGCAAGAGCAATGAAGACGGCGTGGTTTCCGGGATGGGCCCGGGGGGTCTGACCATCTCCACGATCGGACTCGGCAATCCGCAGGACGCCAAGAGCCTGCAGGGGATCGACGAGGCCAGCTTGAAGTCGCTTGCCCAGCGTGCAGGAGGGATCTACACCTATGAGCCCGATCCGTCCCAGCTGGCCTCGATATTTCAGCAATACGGAACGGCCCTGCAGAATGAATATGCATTGACCTACATATCACCATCGACACTGCGGGATGGCGTGAATCGCAGTCTGTCCGTCAGTCTGAACGGCAGCAGCGCTATGGTTCAATCGCAATATAATCCTGGCGGTGTTTTGCCTGAAGTGGCAGCTCAGAACTGGGTGTTGTTTGGCGGCATCCTGCTGGCGTTGCTGGTCCTGCTGGTCGTGCCTGCGCTGATCAATCTGGGACTGCGCTCCATACATCGTGGGAGCAGGAAAAGCCGGGTGAGATTCGCGGGCCAATCCAGCACACCGTCCCAAAGAGGACATGTAAAGCTCAAATAAAAAGTCAGACTCCACCCGCGCGGCCTGCTTCAAACAAGCAAGGCGCGAACGACCGGACGATCGGAATGTGCGGCAGCTGACGTGGGTTCGCCGGGTGGAGTCTTTGACGGCCCGGCGCCGGCCTCAAAACGAATTTGGTCAGCTTCACCCGGGAAAAGCGAACTGGGACAATTTGGCATGAGGACCGCTCAGAGATGGCGATCGGACAGATGGAGCCGCTGAGGTTTGAGCGCCCCGCGGATTTCTCCCGGTCGTCGACCTCAGCAGTGATTGGGTTCGCAGTTGGACAGACGCGGGCAAAAAAATCGAAGCTCGGTGGAATCCCAAACTCAGCTTAGGAT
>DATJBI010000056.1:0-22966 GCA_035515435.1 Anaerolineales bacterium | reverse complement strand
CGTGCATACCCCGCCACTCAAATTGCAATTATCCAGACTCGCCCCGCCTGCCATAAAATCCGAATCCACTGCATCGTTGGTCATGGTGATGGCGCCGTTGGAATACACCACCAGACCCCATGTGTAATTGGTTAGATTGTTGTTAATGAACGTGCTGTTGCTGATCGTAACCGTGCCGTTGCCGGAGGTATTCACGAGATAGGCACCATGATCATTGCCGTTCTCTGCCTGCACATTCGTCAGGGTGATGTTCTTGGGGGTTGAAATATAAATCCCGTCTTGTCCGGCGGGGGCATTGTCCACAACGATGTTGCTCATGGTAACGCTGTTGTTCCAGGCAATGCTGAAGCCTGCATTGTTGATCGTAGACGGTGTAGTGGATGAGATCGAGCCGCCGACTCCGGTCCAACCGCCTTTGAAGGTCAGGGTGAAGTTTCTTAATCCTAAATCGTGCGAATCTACACTACTGTTCAAAATAATTTGGTTGCCGGTATTGTCTGGTATGTCCAAGATCCAGATGGTTGAGTTGGCGAGCACAGGGACGAAAGCACCAGATTGCACAGCGCTGGTAAGCGCCCAGAGGCTGCCATACGATCCTGAACATCCACTGCTAAATGGAATAGGCGACGAAACTGTAGACGGGCACCAGATCGGGTCGCCGCTCGTGACGATGTCCTGGGCGGCCTGCGAACCGAGCGGCAGTTTGTCCCCCGCGGAATCCACGATCACGACCTTGGTTCCGGAGGGGAGTTGGGAAAGTGCAGAACCCTTGGAGGAGGTGCGTCCGCCCGAGGTGGTGCCGGTTCCGGGCGGGGTGGAACCGCTGTCGGCGAGCGCCGGCGCGCTGAAGAGGGCGCTCAGCACCAGGACGATCAGGGTGCTGAGAGACAGCAGTTGAAACAATTTGTTTCTTGTCATTTCTCTCTCCTTTAGTGATATATGCGACAATCGCTCTATTAAACACAAGAGGTGGATCGAGGATCCACCTGGTTGGTTGAACGAAAAAAGCGGGATGATGACGAGCGTTGCGCAAGGACTTATACGTCACCTCTCCATGAATGAGAGGAGGGCACAACTATTGAGCACGATGTATATCATACTTGTAGGGATATGAATAGGGTATCCGAACGGAGGTACCGGCGAGGCATTGGATGAAGCTGTTTCCATGGACTTTGATCGGTCGCCGGGACATTCCCGCCAAGCGGTGCACCCCTCGAAAGGCGCAAGTCTCCATTCCAGGGGGAGTCCCAACGCTCTCCGGGGAAATCACGGCCTCACCGGTCAGGGCCATGCCGGGCCTTCCCTTTGTCAGGAAACGGGGACTGCCAGGGCCGGCATCTTCTTTCATCATCTCCCGTGCGCATGAATTTTTGCCGGAAGAGCACCTCGGGAAGGGCTGGAAGAACTTCCCGCTTTGGAGGCTTGACAACGCTGCGCCACCTTCCCAGATCGACTGGCTGGAATCCCCGGGCCTTTGCGCGCGATCTCACTCCGGCTCGTTGAATCCGTGTTGTTTGACTCCGCCCCGTATCAATATTATGATTGCCCTCCGATGAGCCAAGCGCAGCGCAGGAGTTCCAAACATTCAAATTACCTGCTTCATACCAAGTTGATGTCGCCGCGCCTACCCTCAGCCGTCGTTCAGCGTGACGCTCTTCTGGCGCGCCTGGACGCAAGCCTTGCCGGGCGGCTGACCGTTGTCACCGCCCCGACCGGATTCGGAAAAACCACTCTGGTCAGCATGTGGCTTGCAAGCCGCACCTTTCGATCGGCCTGGGTGACTTTGGATGAGAATGACAATGACCCGGTTCGTTTCTGGACTTATATTGTTTCCGCATTGCGGAGTTTTGATCCCGCGGTGGGGAAATCCACGTTGTCTGTGCTGACGGCTCCGCAGCCGCCTCCTTTCCAGACCCTGCTTGCGCCTTTGGTCAACGATCTGAGGCGATTGAAAGAGCCCTGCGTCCTGGTGTTGGATGAATATCAGGTCATCACCTCGCCTGCGATCGATGACAGTCTTTCCTTTCTGATCCAGCATCTGCCCGACTCAGGGCATGTGATGCTCATCTCGCGTAAAGAACCTTCGCTCCCGCTGGGTATTTTGCGCGCCCGCGGCGAGATGATGGATATTACGGCCGCGGAGCTGCGCTTTGCGGAGACGGAGACCCAGGGATTCCTGCGCGGAACGTTAGCCGCCGATCTCCCGCCGGAAGTCGTTGCGAGATTGCAGGAGCGTACCGAAGGCTGGGCTGCCGGCTTGCGGATTGCCGCGCTGGCCCTGAAAAACAAGAACCCCGCAGAAATGGAAAAGTTCGTTCGGACCTTTTCAGGAAATCATCGTTATGTATCCGAGTATCTGATCCGGGAAGTCTTTGACAGCCAGCCGGACGGGGTGCAGGATTTTCTGCTCAGGACCTGTTTCCTAAACCGCCTGACGGCCTCTGTGTGTGATGAGGTAACGGAACGAAAGGACAGCGCAGCCATGCTGGAACAACTCGAACGCGGCAATTTGTTTATCAACCAGCTTGAGCGCGGCGGCGACCGGATCTGGTATCGCTATAACCCCCTGTTCGCGGAGTCGATCCAGTATCTCGCCAGGCAGCGTCTTGGCGAAGCCGAGATCACCGCCCTGTTTGAAAGAGCGAGCAGGTGGTATGAGTATCACGGTCTGTATGACGAGGCGGTCGAAGCTGCGCTGGCCGCCAAATTATTCGACCGCGCCGCGCTGCTGATCGAGAAGTTTATCGAGATCCACGATCTGGGCGGAATGCACACGCTCAGCCGCTGGTTGGAAAGCATTCCCCAGCAGGAGATCCTGCTTCATCCCGTGATCTCCTTTGCGTACGCGCAAGTGATCCTCTATTCAACGGATCGCTTCGCGCCTGCCACTGCGAGCCGCATTGAACCGTTCCTGCGGGCCGCAGAAGAGGCTTGGCGCGCGGAGCCCAATCACCAACGGCTGGGCCAGCTGCTTACGTTTCGCGGGACGGTTGCCTGGTGGCGGGGCGATTTTCAGCAAGCGTTCGAATTCGGACGCCAGGCCCTGAACGAACTCCCAGAATCGGATGTGCTGTGGCGGGGCAGCGCCCTGCTGATCGTGACCTATGAAACTCTGAATGCCGGCTGGATCTTGGAGGCGCAGGACCAGATCCTGGAAGCGCGGGCCCTGTTGGGCGCGGCACAAAATATCTATGGGGTGCTGGCCGCCACGCAGGTATTGGCCGAGGTTTTCTATTGGCGGGGTCAATTCGAACAGGCCGAACAATTGAACCGGCAGATCCTGGTGGAGGCGGTCGGGGATGCCTCCATGCTGGACGATCAGGGGGTCGCCTCGCTGTATCTTGCCCATATTGCCTATGAACGAAACGATCTGGAAGAGGCCGAGCAATTTGCCTCACGCGCATTGGGTTTGGCGGAACAACGTCTCAACGAACTGCTGCAAGTCCAGGCGACCATTCGGCTCGCAGCGATCCATTCCGCCAGGGGGGATCGGGGAGGCGCCCGCGATCTGCTCCAATCGCTGGAGGCAAGAATTCAAAACCCGGTCCTGCTTCGAGACATTCAAAATATGCAAGCCCTGCTTTCCATTCGGGCCGATGATCCCGCCCCCCTGGGGGGGTGGGTCAAGATCATTTCTGCAGAAGATCCAAATGTCCTGCGAGTGCAAAAGGAACGCGAGGCATTCACGCTCGCACGTCTGCAGATTGCAGAAGGCAGGGCAGGTCCGGCGCTGGAAGCGCTCGGCACCTGGCGGGCGGATGCTTCTGAAAATGGGAGAGTGCGCAGCCTGGTGGAGGCGTTGTGCCTCGAGACATTGGCTCATCCCCTGAATTCCTCCGAAGCCGCCGAGTGCCTGATCCAGGCGCTGACCGTTGGGCACGCCGCGGGCTGCCGCCGCATATTCCTGGATGAAGGGAGGCGCCTGGCGGCGCGCATCCAGGCGATCCTTCCTTCCCTACCCAACCGGACGCTGAGGTTGTTCGCCACAACTCTTTTGCATTCCTTCTCTCCCGAGGCGGCCTATCCTTTTGCCCCGGGCCCTTCGGCGGTCCCGGTGGAGGCGTTAAGCCGGCAGGAACTGCGTGTCCTGCGTTTGCTGGCCGCGGGTCGATCCAACGCCGACATTGCCCGGGAACTGGTTGTCACCACGAATACGATCAAGACGCAGGTCAAAAGCATTTATCGAAAATTGAATATCGGCTCGCGCCCGGAGGCGCGGGAGGTCGCTCGAGAATTGAAACTTCTGGATTGAATCACCCATGCAATCACCCGCAGCGGGTGAAGCGCAGCGACCGGCTTGGCAGTACAATGCGGTCGTTCAACTCATGAAGAAGGATTATTAGAATGACGCAACGATCTATTCCCGGAGGGTCAGGCCGAACCGTGATCATCAAGGCGGGAGGCAGTGTCTCGGTGAAGGGCCACGCCAGTGAAATGGTCACGGCAGAGACCAAAGGCAGATGGGGCCTGACCCTGGAACGACGCAGTGAATCGCAAATTGGCAGGGCGCGGGCGGCCATCGGCGAACATGTGCTCTTTGATGTACGCATGAAACTGCCCAATTTGAGAGAGAAAAAGGAAGACCGGGAGGTGGTCGAGGTCCAAATGGGCGGCAGCGGTGAGGTGCTGGTGCCGTTCGCCTCCAGCCTGAAGATCTATGCCGGGAAAGACATTGACGCCCGGAACATTGGCGGCCAGGTGGACGCGTATGCGGGACTGAATCTCCATTTGCAGGATGTGTATTGTCTGGGAAACGGCTCCGCGGGGTGGACCATGGATGTCGATTGCCAGACCATGGTCGGCGACGATGTCACGTTTGCTGCGGGGGGCGACCTGTCCTTTCACATCGCCGATCTGACGAGCGTCCGTTTGCGGGTCAAGGATCTGGACGGCTATTGGGAAGCGCGCATCGGCAGGGCGGAGAAATCGGTTTATCTTAAATCGGGCGGCGATGTCACTTTTGTGACCGATCAGAAGGTTGAAGCACTGCCGCCGAATTACATCCTGGGAAGAATTGAAGAACCACGGCCGCGCCAGACGCAATAAGAATCCGGACGGGCCCGCCCAGGCTTGCGGGGCGCGGCCTGGCCTTCGCCAGACTTATGGATAGAACCCCGCAACGTAAAAACTCAGCCTCTTCCAAGGATCACGTTCAATAAGCCGGCGGATCTTTCAGGCGGTTTTGCCGCGGGCTGTCCCCCGTTGCGGAGGGCGGCCTGCAAGACAGCCAGCTCTTCTTCCGGATCGCGGAATTGCATGGAGTACAACCGGGCGTACATCCCATTGCGCTCCATGAGTTCCTGATGGGTGCCCAACTCAATGATGCGCCCGGCATCCAGCACCGCGATCCGATCAGCCACTTTGATGGTGCTCAGCCGATGGGCGATGATGATGGTGGTTCGGTTCTGCATCAGGCGGTTGAGCGCTTCCTGCACCAGCCCTTCCGACTCATTGTCCAGGGAACTGGTGGCTTCGTCGAGAAGCAGGATGCGCGGGTCCTTTAAAATGGCGCGCGCAATCGCAATGCGCTGGCGTTGTCCTCCGCTTAACTTGGTGCCGCGCTCGCCCACGGCCGTATCGTACTGCGTTGGAAATTCCATGATGAACTCGTGGGCGTTGGCGGCCCGGGCGGCTTCGATCATTTCTGTTTCACGCGCCTCCAGCCGACCGTACAGGATATTTTCGCGGATCGTTCCGCCGAACAAGAGCGTCTCCTGCGGGACGATGGCCATTTGGGCGCGCAGACTCTCCTGGGAAACGGAGCGCAGATCGTATCCATCAAGTTGGATCATGCCATCCGTCGGATCGTAGAAACGGGGGATCAAATTGAAGATCGTGCTCTTGCCCGCCCCGCTGGGGCCGACCAGCGCCAGGATTTCTCCGGGCCGGATATCCAACGATACTCCTTGGATCACGGGGGAATGATCTTCGTAGCTGAAGGAGACATTCTGAAAATGAATACTTCCCTGGCTGAGCGGCAGGGCAACGGCATCCGGCGCATCGTGGACCGATGGTTTGGTATCGAGGATCTCGAATACGCGCTGAACGCCTCCCATGGCGGCCCGCAGCTGTCCGTACAGATTGGCCAGCCCGCCCAGGCTTCCGGCAATCGTGATGAAGTACATCAGGAAGCCGGTGATCATGGCCAGCGTGAGCCGCCCGGCGATCACCTCGCGTCCGCCATACCACATCACCGCTGCGATCGAGCCGAATCCCAAGAACATCATGATCGATCCAAATCCGGAGTTGTAGACCGCCATCTGCAACGAGGCCCGAAACGTCCTTTCGAGCGCGGCATCATAGCGCTTGATCTCATAGGTTTCGCGTCCAAAGCTTTTCACCACGCGAATACCCTGTAATCCCTCCTCAGCCACCACGGTCGAATCCGCCAATTGATCCTGAATGCGCGTGCTGCCTTTCTGGATGCGGCTGCCGAACAGGAACGCAACCAACAGGACAGCCGGGACCAGGGCCAGAATGAAGAGTGTCAACCGCGCGTTCAAAGTCAGCACGATCACGATCGCGCCGACCAGGGTCACCACGGAGCTGAGCAGTGTGGTGAAATTGCTGGTGAGCATCGTGCGCATCTGGGTCACATCGCTGGAGAGCCGCGAAATAATATCTCCGACGCGTCGATTGGCGTAGAAGTCAAGCGATAATTGCTGCAGATGATCGTAGAGAGCTGTGCGCAGGTCATACACGATGTGCTCGCCGACATAGGCCAGCAGGTAGGATTGCGCAAATGAGAAGGCTGCCTGGAGCAGGAAGATTCCGGCGAGCAAAAAAGCCAGATCATTGAGCGGCGCGAAGTCTTTGGCTTTGGTGACCGAATCAAGCAGACGCACGATGACGAGCGGAAAGGCCAGACCGAATCCGCTGGAGATCAATAACGCAAGGATCGCCAGGGTCATCCTTCCCCGGTAGGGCTTAAGATAACCGAACAGGCGCCTCCAGTTGACCGATTGGAAGGAGACCGCGGGTTCATTTTGCCTGATCCAGGCCGGATGTTCCTCCCGGCGGCGGTTTGAACGATTTTGCATTATCTAAGATTCCTTTCTCCACAACGCTCTCTGCGAGACTCTTGATCTTTTTTTGTAATCATAAATTACCCATGTGAACTGAATGTGAACTGGCGAACCAGGAAAATATCCACTTGGCCGGCGTGGCGCGGCGCGTGGGGAAGTGCTTCGAACCCCTAGCGCCGCGCATAATAGTCGGCTACGGCGTGGAAGGATTCTTTCGGATCCCATGTCAGGTCCGGATAAGTCGTACCGCGTCTGCCCGGATAGCTCTTGACCAGACTATAGCTTGCCAGATCGAGGTCATGGAGCGGGTTTTCATCGTACGGATTGGTGGGGAATACGAACGTAAATGCAAACGTCCCGTCCACGCCTGCCCTGTCCAATTTGGTAAGTTGATCGATGATCTCGTGCGCCTGCAGATCTTCGTCACGGATATACGCCCCTTTCAGCTTCGGCTTGATGAATTTACCCAGCAGGGGTATTTGGTGCATCACAAGTGATGTGGTATCGATGATATTGAATGCCCGGCCGCCGGCCGATTCGGCCCCCCGGTACGTACAGCAGCCGAACTCCATCACCGCGACCGGCTTCCCCTGGTTAAGCAGCGGTTTGAGCATATCCGCGTACCGATCTTTGATCTGTGTAGATTGATAATGATCAACGCCGATGAAATCAAATGGCTGCCAGGCCACGTGTTCAAACGGCAGCGATGCATACGTAATTGGTCCTGAATAGACCCTGCGGACGGCCCCCTCCGCCCTGCTCAGGAAGTCGTTAAGCGGTCCGTTGTGTTTACCCGACCTCACAAAATCGCCGCTGAACGCATTCTGAATCCGCTGCCAGAGCGTCCTGCCTTCCACGATACCTTTCATGAACAGCGTAAGTTCAGAGCCGACGCTCAATACCAGTTTGTCCCCCCACTGTCTGGACAGCTTCTCCGCCATGACGGCGGCCCCGATTATGTAATCAAGCGTCTGATCCGGAGATTTATTCCACATCTCCGGTGAGAGCCAGACCTCCAGGCCTTGCTGCAGGGCATCTTCTGCGGAAGTCATCAACCGCTTGAGATCAAGACCGCAGATCCTGACCGCGTTGCAGTGCAGATCGTTTTTGATGATCTCCAGTTCGCGGTGAACAATTCTCGGATCGTAGTCGGGACGCCAATTTCCATACATCACCCGCCCGACGTCATAACAAACACCTTTTCGCTCCACGAATGCACTTCCTCTCTGCTCACTGATCGAAATGAGAAAAGACGACCGACAAGAAAATGCCCATCGCCAGGATCCCTGCGAAAAAGAAGAATTTTCCCCATTTATCTGAGCTGGAGACTCTGCCGATGACAAACAAGTTGTATCCCAAAACAAGATTGATGAATCCCCAGATGACATTGGAAAGATGTTCGGGCAGCCCTCTGCCCAGAAATTGTCCGAACGGGGCAGGGAAATCCTCCCCGGATACACCGTGCACAAAATGGGGTATGGCATTCGTAAATAATACGCCGCTGACAAAACAGGCCAGATAGGCGGCCCAGGCTGTCTTGCTGGAACTCAGGCTGTTCCAGTTTTTGCTCCTTAATTTTGGGATAATAGAAAAGATTCCTCTCACGATCAGGACGCAGATCACGATTGCGACAAGATAGGTTGCCAATTATGCTCCTCTCCCGGCTGCGCCCGCTGACGATCCACCAGGGAACAGTTCACCTTGTCCGTCCTTCGCCCGGCAGGGAGACCACGAAAGCAGTACCCCGGCCGACTTTGCTTTCCACTTCGATCGTGCCCCTGTGCAATTCCACGATCTTCTGCACGATCGATAGTCCAAGTCCGCTGCCCTCCGTGGAGCGCGGGCGCGCTGGATCGGCTTTATAGAAACGCTCGAAGATGCGGGGAAGGTCCTGCTCCGGAATTCCAATGCCGCTGTCCGAGATCTTGAACTCGATCTGATCGCCGCGGGGCTGCAGCCTCACTTTAATGGAACCCGCTCGCGGCGTGAACTTGATGCTGTTGTGGATCAGGTTCATCCAGACCTGGCTGAGCAAATCTTCATCCGCGCTGATATCCAGTTCATCAAGCACGATGTCCATCTGGATGTTCTTTTCCCGCCACTGCGGCTCGCAGGCCAGGATCAGATTCCGGATCTGGCTGTCCAGGCGATACAGCTTCGGTTCGAACCGCAACCGGTCCGACTCCAGCGCGGCCAGCTTCAGCAGGTTCTCGGTGATCCGCGATAAGCGTTCGCTTTCTTCTTCGATAATCCCGAGGTAGTGCCCCCGCTCCTGGACGTTCAGCTGGTCATTTTCCAGCGCCCGCGCAAATCCGCGGATGGAGGTCAGCGGCGACTGGATCTCGTGCGACACATTGGAAATGAACTCCTGACGCAGCCTTTCCCACTGATCCAGCTCGAGCGCCATCTTATTCACGCTGCTCGTCAACTCGCTGACCACGGGATTGTCGTGGAATTGATCGTCCAGACGGACGCTGAAATCCCCTCTTGCGATCCGCTCCATGGCCTCAATGATCGGGCCGAACATATTCATTTGCGGGGCCCAGCGCCGTGTCCTGGCAACCCTGCCGATGCCGCCAGCGACCAGACCTGTGAAGACCAGACCCAAGATGGAGTTGAGGAACTCGGAAATTAAGAGAGGCAGCCTCAAGTTCGTGATCTCATAGAGGAGGCCGGTCAGGAAAAACGCCAGGCTGTACATGACCGCGAGCAGTGCCAGCACAAAAATGAACCAGCCAAAGCCGAAGAGCCTCTGCCGGGTCCCATTCATGGATCTGCCTCCAGACGATATCCCAACCCGCGAATCGTCGTGATCTTGAACGAATGTGCCTTCTCCGCAAATCGTTCCCGCAGGCGGTTAATATGCACATCCAGCGTCCGGTCATTGCCGTGGAAATCATATCCCCAGATGTCCTGGATCAATTGCTCGCGCGAAAAAGTCCGGCCCGGATAACTGGCCAGCTTGAACAGCAGCTCGAATTCTTTTAGGGGAAGTGTGAGACTCTCGGCCCCGACCGTGACCCGGTATGTTTTGCGATCCATCGTCAGCTCGCCGATCTGGATCGTTTGAGACCTTTCGATCCGATAACGCTTCAACAACGCCTTGAGGCGCGCCGCCAGTTCCAGCGGCTCGAACGGCTTGACCAGATAATCGTCGGTGCCCAACTGGAATCCTTTGAGCTTCTGGCTGGTCTCCGCTTTCGCGGTCAACATCAAAACGGGAATGTCAAAAGTTGCCTTCAGCTCCCGACATAATTCCCAGCCGTCCATGTTGGGCATCATGATATCGATGATCGCCAGATCCACCTTGACCGAATCGAGCTTCGACAAAGCTTCCGCGCCATCGGAAGCTTCTATCACCTCAAAGCCGTCGCTGCGCAGAAACACCTGGACGAGTTCGCGGATATGGGGATCATCGTCAACAACCAGGATCTTACTCATAAAGGCTTCTTCTATCCGGCACGAGGATACTTTCTTTTTGTAAACTGTGTGTTAACGAACGGTTTGGCGTGACCCCATCCGATCCTCCATCCAAAGACTCCCGGCCGCGGAGGAGATCCGGCCCTTGATCCAATCACCCTCGCAATCACCCGTCGGGGGTGATGTGTCTTCACGGCAGGCAGGATATGATCGGTGTATCTGAATCAGCAAGGAGATGCGATTTGATGGCGAAAGACGATTCCCATAAGATTTTGGTCATCGGCGCCACGGGGACCGTTGGAACGGAATTGATTGCCCAGCTCACCCAGGACGGTCATCGGGTGCGTGCGCTCACGCGCGACCCGCGCCGGGCTGCCAGGTTTGGAAATCGCGTGGAGGTTGTGACCGGCGATCTGAACGATCAAGCGTCTTTGATCGCAGCCATGCAGGGCGTGGAAAGGTTCTTTCTGATCACCGCCAGCACGCAGCAGGACCGGAACGCGCTGGCCTCTGCAAGGGAAGCGGGCGCACGGCATGTTGTCAAGATTTCAACCCAGGAGGCCGGATGGACGCCGGTGGAAGGTCATGGGCACTGGCACAAGGAGCGGGAGGAGTTGATTCGTTCAGCGGGCCTGAATTGGACCTTTCTGCGGCCGAGCATGTACATGAACTTTGCACTCTCATGGAGTGCCGGCATACGCCTTGAGAACGCAATCACCGCCGCGGGCGGCAATGGCAAATTCGGGCCGGTTGACCCGTGGGATGTGGCCTCCGTTGCGAAGGCGGCGCTCACCGGACGGGGTCACGAGGATCGGGCGTACGAATTAACGGGGCCTGAACTTTTGAGTTTTGGCGACATGGCCGCAGTCTTCGAAAAGGTCATCGGACGGCGGATAGGGCACCTGGAAATCTCGGAGGCGGGGCAGGGCGAGATCCTGGCCAAGCTGGGGATCCCGCAATATGCAGTGGACGGCCTGGTGGAGACCTTCTCGCTCATCCGGGCCGGACGGTTCGCCTATCTGACGGACGATGTTGAGAAGACAACCGGTCGCAAGCCGCGATCCTTCGAGAGCTGGGTACGTGCAAATATCGCCGCCTTCCAGTAAATGCGGAGCATGGATCCACCGCATGCTTGAAGATGAACGGAGGTGAGCAACTCACAACGAATCCGGAGATCACGGAAGCTCCGGGCGGGCGCGGCAGAGTTTCACCCGCCAAACGTGCGGACGAGGTATCAATTCAAAAAAGAAAGGAAAACCAGAATGGAAGCTGTCAAGACGAAGAAAGGCTATAAAGGCGTCGGCATGGAAGGACCCATCGCAAGCTGGTATGCCAAGATCACTCTGAAGGATCTGAACCGGCATCAGCTGATGGCAAGACAATTGGCCCAAAAGATCCCGCCAAACGGAAAAGTGCTGGAGATCGCGCCGGGACCCGGATATTTCTGCATCGAGCTCGCCAGGCTCGGAGCCTATCAGATCACCGGGCTCGATATCAGCAAATCGTTTGTGGAGATCGCGCGCAGGAACGCGGCCGCAGCGGGCACGCAGATCGAGTTCCGCCACGGGAACGCCTCTGCCATGCCCTTTGAAGATGGAATCTTTGATTTCACCTTCTGCCAGGCCGCCTTCAAGAACTTTACAGAGCCGGTCAAGGCCATCGCGGAAATGTATCGCGTCCTGCGCCCGGGCGGGACCGCCGTCATTGTTGATCTGCGCCGGGACGCATCAGCACCGGAGATCGAGCATGAGATCAAGGGCATGGGCCTGCGCGGCCTGGACGAAGTGATGACGCGCGGGGCGTTCAAGCTGATGCTGTTAAAAAGCGCCTACAGCGTTGCAGAGATGGAAACCATGATCGCGCAAACCTCGTTCGGCCGGGCAAAGATCGATCGCAGCGACATAGGCTTCCAGGTTTGGATGGTGAAATAAGGTGAGCGTGAAAAGTGGAGAGGGCCCGGCCGGCAGGCTTCAATTGGATATCCATCCCCCAAAGAGCGCGGAACCTGCGCTCGATGGTCTGCCCAAATCTGGAACCAATGATATAATCTCTCTGTTCGCAATTCGCAGGAGCTGCGCAGTGATTATCAGCCTGTAGTCAAGCACACCTTTCAGGGCATTACCCGCTGACGGCACGGGCGAGGTCAGATCGCCGGTGCGGCCCCCCAGGAGGAGCCTGGGGGGGCAACATACAGCCGAGGGCTTGCCCTCGGCCTTCGTTTTAACTACAGGACCACCTCATGCTCACCGCACACCACCTTCATAAAACTTACGGCATCCAGCCCATCCTTCAGGACATCTCGTTCAGCATCAACGACGATTCGCGCCTCGGCCTGATCGGTCCGAATGGCTGCGGCAAGACCACTCTCCTGCGCATCCTGGCCGGCCTCGAATTACCCGATTCGGGGATCGTCGAAGCGACGCGCCCGGGCGTACGAATCGGTTATCTTGCCCAGGGCATGGACTTCGCACCCGGGCAGACGCTTCAGTCCGCCCTCGGGCGCGCTGCCGTGAGCCCCGATGAACTGGAAGCCGAGATCGCGGGCCTCGCCTCGGCTTTATCGTCCAGCCCGGATGACCCGGCGCTGCAGGCCAAATACGACTCTGCCCTGGCACAACTTGCCTCTTCGCCCGCCCCACTTTCGGACATCCTGGCGCCCCTGGGACTGGGCGACCTCCCTCCTGAAACGCCGATCGCTCATTTAAGCGGTGGACAGAAGACCCGCCTGATGCTGACGCGCGTTTTGATGGGCGAGCCTCACCTGCTCCTGCTTGATGAGCCGACCAATCATCTCGACATCGAAATGCTGGAATGGCTCGAAGACTGGCTTAACTCCTTTGACGGTGCGGCCCTGATCGTCTCGCACGATCGGGCCTTCCTGGATAATACCGTCAGCCGCATCCTGGATCTGAATCCGGAAACGCATACGCTCCGGGCCTACGCCGGAAATTACACGGATTATCTCGAACAATACCTGAATGAACGCAAAAAACAACAAGCGGCGTACTCTGACCAGAAGATGGAGATCCGGCGCATGCAGCAGGATATTGTCCGCACCAAGGAACAGTCGCGCCATGTGGAGATCACGACGACTTCCCGCCAGCCGGGGGTGCGCCGCATCGCGAAAAAGGTCGCGCGGAAGGCGCTGGCGCGCGAGAAAAAGCTCAACCGCTATCTTGAGTCGGAAGACCGCATAGAGAGACCGAAGGAAAGCTGGCAGATCAAACTGGATTTTGAAGCGCCCGCCCATCAATCGCAGGACGCCCTCACGACCGATCAGCTGTCGGTCGGTTATTCCACTGATTCGCCCCTGCTCATGGATTTGAATCTGCACATCCGGGCCGGGCAGCGCATCGCCTTGACAGGACCCAATGGTGCGGGCAAGACCACGCTCATCCGCACGATCGCCGGCAAGCTCGAACCGCTGGGGGGGAAGCTGCGCCTGGGGGCGTCGGTCAAGCTCGGATACATGGCCCAGGAACAGGAATTGCTTGACCCAGGTGCAAGCGCGTTGCAAACGGTCCAGTCCGCGGCTCCGTTCAACGAAACGGAGGCGCGTAATTTCCTGCATTATTTTCTCTTTGAAGGCGACGATCCGCTCCGCCCCACACGCGAACTTTCCTTCGGCGAACGCGCCCGCCTGCAGCTGGGATTGCTGATCGCGCAGGGCTGCACGTTTCTGCTGCTCGACGAGCCGATCAATCACCTCGATATCCCTTCGCGGGCGCGCTTCGAACAAGCCCTGAACAATTTCAAGGGTACGGTCCTGGCCGTTGTCCATGACCGCTACTTCATCGAACGTTTTGCGTCGGAGCTGTGGGTCGCCAAAAGCGGCAGGGTGCAAACGATGTAGCTCAGGCTTGAGATGTGCACCGGGTGCAAGGAGACGAACCAACATGAACGTGCTGCTGCCAACCCCCTATCCCGAACTGAACGCCGTCTTGCAAGAGCTGGCCGCCGGCGCCCAGGGAATTCTAGGCGACAATTTCACTGGCGCCTACCTGCAGGGCTCATTTGCAGTTGGCGATTTCGACGTTCACAGCGATGTGGACTTCATCATCGTAACCAAAACAGAGCCGTCGCAGGATCATGTTCCCGCTCTGCAGATCATGCACGGGCGCCTCTACGCCCTTGCTTCCTCATGGGCGCAGCATTTGGAAGGCTCTTATTTCCCGGAAGAAATTCTGAGATCCCCTGCCCGCCGCGGGGAGAAGCTCTGGTATCTGGACAATGGCAGCCGCTCGTTGATAAAGGCTGATCACTGCAATACAGTAGTTGTTCGCTGGGTGGTTCGCGAGAAAGGTGTCACCCTGGGGGGGCCGCCGCCCGACACACTGATCGAACCGATGTCTGTGGAAATGCTGCGGGCGGAAATCATGGAAACAATTACGGGTTGGGGCCAGGAGATCATGGACAACCCCGACCGCTTCCGCAACCGCTTTTATCAGACGTATATCGTTTTGAACTTCTGCCGGATGCTGCATGATCTGCTCACAGGTTACCCTGGTTCAAAACGCGCCGGGGCGGAATGGGCAAAGACCAGCCTGGACTCCTCCTGGAACGGACTGATTGACCGCGCCTGGAGCGGGCGCCCGAAGCCGGAAATTTCTGTCCGGCAAGCTGCAGATCCCAAGGATTTTGAAAGCACTCTGAAGTTTGTCCAGCATGTGATCAACCAGGCCAGCCGGATGAGACAAGCGGCCAGGAGCGGAATGAACCCAGCCGCCTAGACTGAAACCACGGCACCCGCGCTCGGGCTGCCCGTCCTGAAGTCGACACCATGCCGGCCGCTTCCCTGCTGACGGGCGCAAAGAAGGTTCCAGGCCGCATATGGCTCGGCCGGCATTCATCCGGTTCACCTGTCCACGCCGGCCCAGAGCAAAGCGCTCCAGACAGGCGCTCCCCCGGGCCAAGTCTCGGCGGCTATTGATCAGCGATCAGGCCGGCGAATTCCAGCGGATTCCAAACCGGAAGGCCGAAGCGGGGAAAGCATCAGACACTTTCGCGAGGACCTCCCTGGGGCTCCTTAAGGCTTGCCTCCTGCTTTTTGATGCAAAATCACGGCAGCCTGTGCCGGCCAGTTCGGTCATCGGCCAGATTGCCCCTTTCCCGTTTCTGTTTTGTGCGTAAGGACTGTATTTCTGGAATTGGTGGACGGGAAAGGAATGCCGCCGCGGGGATGGCATTGGCGGCCCTCCGAGGACTCCTTCTAAGAATGCGAGAATTACCGAATTGGGGCCAGAGGGAAACCGCGAATTGACGATCTTGCGCGGGCATGGACGTTTTTTTTCGTTGGCTGTGCCGTGTCTATGTCGAGGCGCGCCGGGAGGGCCACTTTACAATCGGGTTATTTTTTATCTGCTGGGTAAGTATACCCAATGCTGGCTTGATACGTTCTTAGAGCCATAGAGAAGATTGTCGATCATACGGCTGTCAGGATACTTTATGCAGATGCCGAATGCAGCCGGCATCCCCGAGAGAATACAAGGGTCCATGTTATCCTGTAATTAAATCAAAGATATCGAAATTGATAAAGACACTGCCAGATTCAGATTGGCAATTCATTGCTCCTGCACAAGGACGACATACACTTCCGAGGCGGGAAGTGTATACTTGACAAGTGTACCAATTATGGTACACTATGTTTTGTGAAAGAAAGAGATAGTGAACCGATCCTGGACGTAGTTTTTTACAAAACCGATGCGGGGAGCGAACCTGTGCTGGAATGGCTTAAGAGTCTGCCGCGCGAGGATCGCAGAACTATTGGCGAAGACATTAAGACTGCACAGTATGGTTGGCCATTAGGAATGCCTTTGATCCGCAAGATGGAGCGTGGCCTTTGGGAAGTGCGTTCTAATGTCAGTACGGGAATTGCAAGAGTAATATTCACGGTCCAAGGCGCAACAATGATTCTCTTGCATGGGTTTGTGAAGAAATCCCGGAAAACCCCGTTAAATGATTTGGATACAGCGCGCCGTAGGCTGAACAATTTGGAAAAGGATTAGATTATGAATAAAAAGAACATTGGAAGCAAGTTTGATGACTTTCTCAAAGAAGAAGGTCTCTTTGAACAGGTGCAAGTTGCCGCAATCAAGCGTGTCGTTGCCTATCAAATTGCGGAAGAGATGAAACGCAAGAATCTGACCAAGACCGAAATGGCAAGCCGAATGAAGACCAGCCGTGCTGCCTTGGAACGATTACTTGACCCTGAAAATGCTTCGATTACACTGTTTACATTGGAGCGTGCCGCCTCTGCTCTTGGGAAGAAATTGAAGGTGGAGTTGGCATAAGAGCCTGTATTGCATCCCCGTAATTGGCATTACCCAACCGCTTCGCGAACAAGAGGCCGCTCAAGAAAATGGATTTTGATGAGTAACCCGATAATCAAAGGCGCCCCTGGAGAGGCTCGAACTCTCGCTTCCGGCTCCGGAGGCCGACGCTCTATCCACTGAGCTACAGGGGCGAACGAAGAAATTCTACCACGCTTAATTTTTGAATATCAGACCGGTTCGCTCCACCTTTGCGCGTTCGCCGGCGATCCCCAACACGTCCAGGACCTCCTCGGGGCGTCCGGTCGCGCCTTCGCGCGCGGCCAGCCTCATATATATCCGCGCGGCCGGTCCCTCTGGACGCCTAGCACCCCCCCAGGGGGAGGGTCCAGGGTTGGCGCGCAGGGAGAGTTCCTCGATCAGCGGACGCAGGTCGTAGGATTTGCCGCGTCGCTGACGCGGCAAAGCTTGACTTGCCATCACTTCCTGCATGCTTCGTTTCAAACGGGATTCATCGATGGGTTCCGTCAACGCGACTTCATATTCCGCCGAAACGATCTGCGTTTGCAGCGGGGGCGCCTGTTCATCGACACTCTGCACGTTGAGGATGCCGATGCCCTCCGGCATTGCATTTTGCAATTGCGCCGAGAGCGTTGTCAGGTTCACATCTTCGCTGAAGCGCATGTCCAGTAATTCACAGCGTGAGGAGAATCCCAGCGGAAGGGCGGACGCAAAGGTCATTTTCGGTTGCGGGTGAAATCCGCGGGTATATGCCAGCGGCAGCCCGGCGCGCCGGGCCGCGCGTTCCCAAATTGTGTTTAGATCAAGATGCCCAATGTAACGCAACGAGCCGGTCTTGGAAAACGTGATCCTGACCCTCATCAATCGCCAGGTACCTGTAATTGCACACTGCCTGCCGAAGCCGGCTCGCGGCGGGCCGGGCTTTTCACCTCCGGGCACTTCCATGTCTCGCCCGGATGCTCGCGGCGTACATTGGCGAAGGTCGGAAGGATGCCGCAGGCAAAGCAGTTCAAGCGGCAGTCCACGCGGATCTGGCCTTCCAGCGATTGACGAAAATCCTGGAACAAGAAGTTCTTGCGGACGGCCGCGCTGATGTGATCCCATGGGAAGACCTCATCGGTCCGGCGCGGACGGTGCGTGTAGAAAGCCGGATCGAGTCCGTGCTCGGCAAACGCCTCCAGCCACGCCTCGGTTTTGCGATGTTCGTTCCACGCATCGAACCGGGCGCCGTGTTTCCAGGCGGAATAAATGACCTCCGCCATGCGGCGGTCGCCGCGCGAAAGCCAGGCTTCCAGCAGCGTGTCCTGCGGGTCGGTCCAACTCAATTTGATGTTGCGATCGTTCAATTCATGCTTGAGCAGTTCCTGTTTTGCGACGATGCTCTCGCGAGTGTCCACCGAGACCCACTGGAAGGGAGTTTGGGGTTTGGGGACGAACGTGCTGACGCCCGCGTGCAGTTTGACTTTCATTCCGGCAACTTTGCGTCCCTCCGCAATTACACGTTTGCAAAGGTCCGCGATGGCCTGCACGTCTTCGAGCGTTTCGGAGGGATGTCCGATCATGAAATATAATTTGATCGTGGTCCAGCCGCGGCGGTAGATCTCGCGCGTGGTGTTGAGGATGTCCTGATCGGGAATGAACTTGTTGATGATGCGCCGCATCCGTTCGGTGGCGGCCTCCGGCGCAAGCGTGAACCCGCCCGAATAATGCTCGCGCAGTTTATCCATCAGATCGATCGAAACCGACTCGATGCGCAGGGACGGGAGCGAGATGGTCAGCTTGCGCCCTTTGAAGCGCTCACTGACCTTATTGACCAACTCCACCACGTACGAAAAGTCTGACGACGACAGCGAAAGCAGGGCCAGCTCTTCAAAGCCCGTGGCATTGACCGCGGCTTCCGCCGCCGCGACAATCTCCTCCACGCTTCGTTCGCGGACCGGGCGCGTGATCATGCCCGCCTGGCAGAATCGACAACCGCGCGTGCAGCCGCGCATGATTTCCACGGAGACGCGGTTGTGCACCACCTCGATGTTCGGCACAATGAAGCGGGTGGGCGGCGGAGGCATCCGGGCCACAACCCGTTTGACAACCGGATTGGCGATCCCCTCCAGCAGGCTTTCGACCCGCGCCACCGTGCCGTCGTCCAGGTAATGGACTTGATAATACCTGGGCACATACACGCCGGGAATGTGAGCCAGCGCCCTCAAGGTCGTTTCGCGGCCTGCGTTCCGCGCTCTGCGTTCCTTCAAAATATCGATGATCTCGTGAATCACTTCCTCGCCCTCGCCGATGACAAAGGCATCCAGGAAGGCATGCATCGGTTCGGGATTGGTGGCGGCATGTCCGCCCGCGATGATGACCGGATCGGAGTCAGTGCGGTCCGCGGCGCGCATCGGAATACCGGCCAGGTCGAGGATGTTGAGCGTGTTGGTATAGAGCGTTTCATAGGGCAGGGAGAAGCCGATCAGGTCGAAGCCGCGCAGAGCGTGTTTTGACTCGAGCGAGTATAATGGAATCCGGCTCTGGCGCATCATGGTTTCCATATCGGGCCACGGCGCGTAGGCGCGTTCGGCGAGCGCATCTGCGCGCTGATTGATCTGGTCGTAGAGAATCTTCAGGCCGACATTGGATACGCCGATATCGTAGATATCGGGGAAGACCAGCGCCACCCTGGTCTGGACGTTCTCCCAATCCTTTAGGATGCTGTTGAACTCACCGCCCACATAGCGTCCCGGCCGTTCCACCTTTAAAAGTATCTGTTCGAGGCGGGCCTCGATTTCTTCGGGTTTCAGCATGGTTTTATTATACCTGATGGAGCTTTCAAAATTGCAAGGCCAGCCAAAGGGACTAGTGAAACAATTGTACAATCATCCAAAATGTATTAGTCTTGTTCCGCAAAAGGAAAGGAGAAAGATTATGAAAAAAATTCTGATTTTGGCGCTGGCACTGGCCTTGAGCGCCTGTGGGGCCCTGGCGCCGGTCGCGCCCACGGCGGCCCCGCCTCCCACCGCCCAGGTGATCATTCAGACCGTTTTGGTGCCCGTGGTGGCCACGCAGCCTCCAACGAATACGCCCGTTCCGCCCACGCCGACCCCGCAGGTGATCGTGGTCACCGCGACAGCTGCCAACACGGCCGCGGCTCCAGCCGCGACGGCCAGCGGAAACGCGACGGCAACGGCAACATTGCCTTCGGATGCAGGAGGACTCTCGAAAGCAGGAGCAGTCTTGTTCAGCAACCTGACCCGCTCCGGCAGTTACTTCAACTTCCGTTGCCCGCCGCAGGATATCACCTTCGGTGTTTCCACGGCCGATCCGAGCGTGTCTGAGGTGGATATTTTCTATCGGATGGAAGATCTGACCATTCAGCCGCCCTCGATCAGTGCCTGGAAGAATTTTGGAAAGATGAGCGGTGATAAAAGCGGAAATTACACGATTGATGTCAGTACGTTGCAGTTAAGCACGGATCTGCGGGACACCGCCAAAGCCTGGTTTGACTACGAATTTGTCGGCATTGCGAAAGACGGTAATTCCGTTGGAAATAGCGGCAAAATTTCACAGCAAATCCTTTACCTCAAGGATTGCCCGTAAGAGGACCCAGTCAGCGAAAACAGCCGAGGACAGAATTCTCGGCTGTTTTTTTTGAATCAGATTCCTAGGCGGCCGATGCCGCCGGCCGCCTGCTCATCGCCTCCCGGCTCCACAGCCCGATTGCACCCAGACCAAACAGGATGATCAGGAAGTTCAGCAACCCGCCCAGGATGCCGGGGATCAGCGGGAAGGACAGCAGGGCAACTGCCACAACCGTGATGGCAACGCCGATCACCATGGGCCAGAATCGGTGCCCGGCCAGCGGGGATCTGGCCTGAACCAAGATCCATCTGCCCAGCGCCATCCCGAAAATCACCTTCGTGATGAACGACGTGACCAGCACAAATCCGAGGATCAGGGCGAAGAGCACCAGCAGGCCGAGCCAAACCACCGTTCCGCCCAGCGTCCCCAGGGTGAGCGCCCCGAACAGGATCCCACCCAGGATCATGGCAAACACGATCAACAGAATGGCGAAGATGAACGCTGCATAGGCAACCACGCCCCAGCCCAGGCTGGGCCACGGTCTGGCCTGCAATTTCTCGGTCGGCTTTTTGATCGATGCCGGGATCAGCCACAGCAGAAACAGCCCGATCAAAATGAGTGTCACAAGTGAGCGCAGCAAGTTCAGGGACCAGTCCCCGATCTTTTGAGCAGCGGTCGCGGGGGCCCGCGCCCCGGGCGCGGCCTGACCTGCCGGCGGGAGGCTGCGCGTGATCTTCCCGTTGACAACGCCGGAGGGGAAGGTCAGGTCTGCGCTTTGCGTGTAGTTAAGATTGCCGCTGATCTTCGCGGAGGGATCGATTGTCAGCCCGGGCCTGACCCATGGCACGGGCACCGTGGACTGTCCCACGAACATGGTCGGCGGGACTGCCTGGCCCTGCCCAGCCTCGCCCACCTCCGCTTTCACGTTGCCGCCGACGTTTCCGGCAATTTCCAGGCCCCCCGTTGCAGCCTGGACATTGCGGCTCACATTCCCAGCCAGCAAGACCTGGGCTGCTGCAACAATGACATCCCGGCCGATTACGCTTCCCTTGCGGGCCTCAAGACTGTAACCCGCGCCGAGCATGTCCCTGCCGATGCTGGCGTTTTCGCCAATGAACAACACGGAAGCGGCGATCCGGCTGGCGCCGGTGACTGTTCCGTTGATGACGATGGTCTGGCCGGCGGCCAGCAGGTCGCCATTGATGGTGCCGTTGATCGTGATCATTTTGCCGCCGGCGACCACGTCGCCGTTGACTGTTCCGTTCAGCACGAATTCATTTGCGCCGACGTACAGATCATCGTTGATCACATCACCCGATTGGATGGTTATTTGGTCACCGCCCCGGCCATCGAAAGCATGGGCGGGCGTGACAGCCGTCAGCGTCAGCATTGCCATCAGGAGGATGGCGCCGAGCAGGGCATGGATTTTTGACATTGGGTTCTCCTTGCGGCCAGAGTTGAAATGAGGCATCTCTTTCCTTATCAGAACTTACGAATTAAACGAAGACTGGTTGCATCGAAGTGCAACCAGTCCCGAATCTGGTGGTCCGGCGCGAGCCAAATGATTCAGCGCAGGCGCAAACGTTTGGTGATCTGCCGTTTCAGCATGTTCACCGCCTCGGATTTTTTGGTCTCCAGCGCGTAATCGAGCGGGGTTCTTCCGTCCGATGATTTTGCACTTCCGTCCGCTCCGTGGAAAAGCAGCATGTGAATCGATTCGACATCGCCGTTTTGGGCTGCGGCGTGCAGGGGGGTGAAACCGCCTTCCTGGACGGCGTTTGGATCGGCCCCATGCTCGAGCAGCAATTTGACCAGGGCCGTGTGCCCGCCGGCAGCCGCGGAGTGAAGCGGCGCCACCTTCATCCGGTTCTGCGATGCCGAGTTGACGCGTGCGCCCGCATTGATCAGATAGCGGGCGGTTTCCAGATGCCCGAAGAAGCAGGCCAGTCCCAGGGGTTGATATCCATCCTCGGAATAGGCATTGACCAATTGGGGAGTGCGGGCCAGGATCAGGACAATCTGGTTCGTCCGGCCGGTCGCGGCCGCTTCAAAAATGTTCAGGGTGACAGATTTTTCCGCAAGAAAATCGGCAAGCTCTGGCTGGTTGTGATAGGCCGCGACCAGGATCGGCGAGATCCCATTTTCCTTTTCGTGGATCAGGCCCGGCGCGGCCTGCAGCAGGCGTTCGACGACTTTCGGCTTGCCCTCTTGGATGGCCCTGAAGAACTCTTTCACGTTTGCGCTTGGCATAACATCACACGATCAACGGCCGGCCGGCAGCTCCTGGGACGCAAGGTCCGGACTTGGATGATTTTTGCGCCGGTGACCGGATGAGTGAATTATATGATCGGTTTGAAGTTTGCGTGCTAACAGACGCATTACAAATTATTCACCGATGATTTTGACCAGCACGCGCTTGCGGCGGCGTCCATCGAATTCGCCGTAAAAGATCTGTTCCCAGGGGCCGAAATCCAGCTGGCCATTGGTGATCGCAACGACTACTTCCCGGCCCATGATCTGGCGCTTGATATGCGCGTCGGCGTTATCTTCGCCGGTGTCGTTATGACGATATTGGCTGACCGGTTCGTGCGGCGCGAGGTTCTCCAGCCATTTTTCATAATCCTGATGCAGTCCGTGCTCGTCATCGTTGATGAAGACCGA
>DATJBI010000055.1:0-2890 GCA_035515435.1 Anaerolineales bacterium | reverse complement strand
GGGTCTTGATCCCCGTCCGCTCACGTTCCAGCGCCTCGAGATTTGCGATCCAATCCCGGGCATGGCTGGAGGAGGCGATCACCGAGTCCAGCTCCTCGGAATACCCCGCACGAATGATCCCGGTATTCTGAAGCGTGGCGGGCGGGGCATCGTCGATGGCCGCTTCGAGCAGCGATAATTCAGCCTGTGCCGTTTCGATTTTTGGCAGGGCCGCACTGGATCTGCCGAGCACCTTGAGGACCCCGGGTATTTCCTTTAATGTGCTTCTCATGGCAGCCAGATCACGCGGTTGGGCATGGCCTGCGATCACACGATTGACCAGTCTCTCCAGATCGGCCAGGGGCTTAAGTGCGGCTCGAATTTCAGCACGCTGCATCCCCTGCTCAAAGAAATATTGAACGCCGTCCTGCCGCGCCCTGATCTTTGCGACGTTCAGCAGGGGCTGGCTGACCCATTGATGGATCAGCCGCTTGCCCATCGGCGTAACCGTACGATCGAGCGCACCGAGCAGGGAGCCCCGATACTCGCCGCGCAAGGTCTCCTCGAGTTCCAGGTTGCGCCGGGCGGAGGCATCCAGCGTCATGAATTCATTCAGGCTGTAATAGCGGAAGCCCGTCAGCAGATTTAATGAATCAGGTTGTGTTTCTGCAAGATACTGGAGGATGGCTCCTGCCGCACGGACGGCCAGGCTCTGGCCCTTCAGTCCGAATCCCTCCAGGGTGGATGCCTTGAAGTGGGCACGCAGGGTCTCCTCGCACTTCCCGGCCTCGAATCGCCAGGCAGGAAACGGGGTCAGGTGAAAACCCTCATCCCGGTACGCCTCTCCCAGCGGGAGGTGGGCCGCGGCCGGAGTATCGGGGTGGATGATCTCCGCCGGCCGCAGCCGCGTTAGTTCGGCCCGCAGCGCTTCGGCGGGCAGTTCGGTCGCAGCAAATTCCCCGGTGGTGATGTCGGCATAGGCCACCGCGGCCATTTTCTCTTCCAGCACGACGGAGGCGAGATAATTGTTTGCCTCGCTCGGCAAAAGTCCGGCTTCGATCACGGTCCCCGGCGTCACGACCCGCACGACCTTGCGCGGGAAGATCCCCTTGAGCGGCACCTCGCCGACCTGTTCGCAAATTGCAACATGGTAGCCTTTTTCGATGAGGCGGGCGAGATAGGTCTCGACGGCATGATACGGGATTCCGGCGAGCGGGACGCGCACTCCTTTGCCGATGGGGCGGGAGGTTAAGACAATATCCAGCTCCCTGGAAACGATTTCGGCATCTTCGTCGAAGGTTTCGTAGAAATCGCCGAGACGGAAGAAGAGAATCGTATTCTGATGGTCGCGTTTGATTTCCAGATATTGCTGTCTGATTGGCGTGACGTCTTCGGTCTGCATGGGGTCATTCTACGGGAAACGGGACAATCGGACAAGGGACGCTGGCGGCGCATTTTGCTCGTTGACTTTTGGTTGTACCTAGTGTATAACTTTCAACCAATATCTTTTGGATGGACGACAGGCTTCAAAAGGGAAAGGCCCAGCAGGTTTGGCTATCAAAAATAAATTACCCACTCTGGCTCAGATATATCCAGTATATGCAATCATTGTGCTACTGACCTATGGCTGGACAATCTATTGGGCGTTTTGGAAGCTTCCGAGCTGGCTCGACTATCTGCCGCTCGGCGAAATTGGCGCCGTCTTCTGTTATCTGCTGGTAACCAATTTGATCGAGAGCCTGATCGCACTCTTCGGCGTGATCGTTGTTTCGCTGATCCTCCCGCAAAAATGGTTTCGCGACGTTTTTGTGAGCCGTGGCAGCGTACTGGCGGCGACCGTGTTGATTGCCATTGCGGTGTTCGAGTATCATTTTGATAAACCCGCCGATTACTTCCACAAGTTTCCGTTGTACCTGCCCTGGATCCTTCTCCTGGCAGGCCTCCTGGCTTTTTTTGCTGGATGGATCCGGATCCTTCGCCGGGGCGTCGAGATCTTCGCCGAAAATGCAGTCATCTTTCTGTATATATCATTGCCGCTCAGTCTGTTATCTCTCATCGTTGTCGTCGTTCGGAACCTGGCCTGAGGGTGGCGCCGGATGAGGCAGTTCAGCAGAAGGGATATTCTGAAACTGGCGGCGCTGGCACCGGCGGCGCTGGCGTTTTCGCAGACGATCGTGCCGGGGCTGCCGGGCGGGAGCGCGCCGAACATCATTGTGCTGGTGTTCGATGCGATGTCGGCGGACAATCTGTCATTGTACGGATATCCGCGCCGGACGAGCCCCAACCTTGAGAGGCTGGCGCAGAGATCGACGGTATATCATTCGCACGATTCGGCGGGAAACTTCACCTCGCCCGGCACGGCCTCGCTGCTGACCGGGCTGTATCCCTGGACCCATCGCGCCATAAATTTCAACGGCCAGGTTGCTCCGGCCTTCGCCCAGAGGAACATTTTTGCCTTATTTGGAAGATCGTACGATCGCATTGGATTTGGCCAGAATCTGCTCGCCGAGTTCTTGTTAAGTGAATTTCGTTCCGGCCTGGATGTCCATTTGCCCCCCGCATCCTTCAGCGCCCGCGCCCAACTGTTGGGGACTTCTTTTAAGAATGATACGCCCGTCAGTTATTACGCGCTGGATGATTTCTTCTTTCGCCCGAGTGCCACGCCCCGCTCCCTCGTGGTTGGGCTGATGGAGCATGCCCTGCTTGGTTTCCGGCTGGAGTCACTGTCCACCGTGGGTTACCACAATGGCATTCCACGCACAAACAACAAGATCTACTATCGGCTGGAGGATATCTTCCGCGGATTGACATCGCAGGTCAGGCAATTTCAGCGTCCGTTCCTCGCCTATTTTCACATCTGGTCGCCTCACGCGCCCTACCTCCCGAGTGCAAAATTCGAGGATCGATTTGC
>DATJBI010000054.1:0-17630 GCA_035515435.1 Anaerolineales bacterium | reverse complement strand
TGGCATCGATCCTAAATTCATGCCCATGCCGCAGTCAGGCGCCAATGAAAAAGGGGCTGATGTTGCATTGGCTATTGATGCTATGCAAGTCGGACTAGAGGGTCATTTAGATGTTGCTGTATTAGTCACAGGTGACGCTGATTTTGTACCACTGGTTCGCGCGTTAATGAAACAAGGCGTTAGTGTTGTCGCCGCATACTTCGAGTATCAAGAAGGTGAACACAAGAGTTTTATCAACGAGCGATTGCTCAATGTATGCAACTATGTTTTGAACATTAACGACATGGAAACAGACAAAGACTTCAAGGCAATTTTCAAAAGCTTATTCCGAAAGGGCGATGAAATTAAGGCATCGAAGGACTAGACCCGTGAAGGTGAAAAAGCGCCTAACACAGCGCTGACTTGATCGGTGGGCTTCGTCCCGCTAAAAAGGTGTAAACTACGCTCAGGCCAGTTCCGGCAGATTGACCTTGCCACATTGTGCCAGCAGGCTAGGAAGGCAAGCTGTTGGGCGCTTAGCGCAAAAACAGTGAGAAATCACAATATCAAAATCAGGGTGAACTACTTGGCTGACACACGCATACAACTCGAAGCGGAAGACTGGGTAAGACGAGAATGGCTGCCAGAACAATACGGTCAGAAATTTAGACGGGAACGTCTTCGGCTTACTTCTGGAGGAGTTTTTGATTTCGATGCAGTAAGCCTGGACGATTCAATTGTAGTAAGCATTTCCACAAGTGGTGCTTCAACCTCTAGCGGTAAGGGAGGGGTCGGGAAACTAATGAAATTGCGAGCTGACATGCTGTTTCTCAATTTGGCAGAAGCTAAGAAAAGAATCATTGCTCTGACTGAACATGATATGTATGAGCTTTGTCAAAAAGAAAAACGGGCTGGACGAGTTCCACTAAATATCGACTTCGTTTACGCTGAGCTACCCGCTAATCTTGCCACTCGACTAAAGGAAGCAAGGAAAATTGCATCAAGCGAAGTTTCGCCAGCTAGGAAAGAATAAACATCAACTCTGATTCTCAATTTCTCTCTAACGCAATCGAAGGCTTCTAGCCACGAGTTCCGTTATTGAGAGTCGGCGCATCAATTATGCTCTATCGAAGCCTCGCCAAGTTATCCACAGGAGAATGCGCTTTATGTGCTTGCAGCAAGTCATCGTCTACCATTTGCGCGTAGTGCTCCACCATACCTAGCGAAGCATGTCCCAGCATCGCCTGTAAGTGCAATACATCCATGCCGGCCCGCAGAGACAGGATAACGAACGTACGGCGCAAGGCATGTGGAGTAACGTGGATGCCTGTCCGCCTCGATAATCTACGGAAGATTGTTAGGAAGCCTGGCCCCGTAAAGGGTGCGCCATCGATCGACGGGAATAGAGGAGATGTGCCGGCAGGAGAACCAAGGGTTCGTCGATAGGCCAGCAACGCTCGTCTTGTAGCTGCGCCAATGACTGCGCTCCGGGCCTTACCGCCCTTGCCCCTTTTCACCGTCACAAGCCCACTCATTATGTTAATGTCTTCCCAGTGCAGACCGATGACTTCCGCCCGACGCAAGCCGCTGTCCGCCATAAAAAGGATTACCGCCCTGTCCCGCGCGCTGCGACAGGCTCTTAGTACTGTGTTCAATTGTTCTGCGGTCAAGACAGGTAAACGCTTCTTCGCGATCTTGGGCATGGCAAATGTGACCGGATCCGGAAGATACTTCTCAGCATACCAGAAGCGGACTAATGTCTTGATGGCACGGGCAGTACCGTGTACCGAGTTATCGGCATAGCCGGCTCCTACCATGTTCGCGAGATATTCCCGGACGTGCCGGGCCGTGACTTGGTTAGGTTCTGTAACGCCGTTCTGGTCGAGCCAGGAGACGAATCCGCCTGCGGCGTGATAATAGAAATCCAAAGTTGCCGGTGAGCACTGCATGGCCTGGCGGCTCAGGATAAAGTCGGTATAGGCATCCTGGAGCGCCACAGAGGCAAGATTCCATTTTTGGTTCACTACAGTACTGGGATTCACAAAAACACCGCCTTTCTGCTGAATTCAGCCCAGAATGACGGTGTCTCTCACGGAAAAGTCGGGGTGCCGGGATTTGAACCCGGGACCTCTTGCTCCCAAAGCAAGCGCGCTACCATCTGCGCTACACCCCGAATGCGGTGCGAGTATAATGCGAAGGTTGATTCCCCGTCAAGCATGGGATGTTTATGATGCGTTTTCGCCTATTCCTTCTTATTGCGCTTCTCCCCGGATTTTGGGCATGCTCGCCAACAGACCAGGCGCTGCTCACGCCTTCGGCAATCCCGGCGATAACTTCTTCGCCGCAGGCACCTGCCACGGCTTCGCGTGTGCCTCCGACCCCCACCGCCACGCCGTTAACGTGCCTCAGCCAGCCGCCTCGAGTGGACAGCGGCGAGATCGACACGACCAAACCGCCGCAGCAATTTTTGATCTACCTGCCTCCGTGTTACGATGAGAAAACCGATCAGCGCTATCCCGTCCTATATTTATTGCATGGCCAGACTTATACAGACGATCAGTGGGTCCGGCTGGGGGCGCCTCAGGCCGCCAATCATTTGATCCTTTCAGGAAAGAGTCCTCCCTTTATCATGGTCTTTCCCGATGACCGCTATTGGAATCTTCCGGAAGAAGCCGGTTTCGGTGATCGTGTGGTGAACGTTATCATTCCGTATATCGATCTAAACTATCGCACGCTTGCCAGCCGCCAGGATCGCGCCATCGGCGGCCTTTCGCTTGGCGGGGGTTGGGCCGTGCACCTCGGACTGACACGCTATGACCTGTTCAGCTCCGTGGGCTTGCACTCACCCGCCATCCGTGTGGATGATGGACCTTATATCGAAGATTGGGTCAAAACCCTTCCGACGGAGTCCTGGCCGCGTCTTTGGATCGACGCAGGTGATCAGGATCGGGAGCTGGGCTCGATCATACAGTTTGAAAACCTGCTCAGTTATTACCAGGTTCCTCATGAATGGCACATGTATACTGGCGATCACAGCGAGCAATATTGGGGCGTGCATGTGACTGAATATTTGCAATGGTATGCCGAAGGCTGGGAATCTTCGCCGTAGTTGGCGGATGATATAATTTGGTCATGCCGCTTTCACAACAGGAAGTTGAACACATTGCCAGATTGGCGCGCCTCGAACTAAGCGGGGAACAAAAGGAACTGTACCGCGAGCAGCTCTCTGCCATCCTGGACTACATTTCCAAACTGCGCGAGTTGGACACCAGCGATGTCCCTCCCACCGCAGGGGGCGGATTGGCTCAAATGCTTCTGCGAGATGATGAAGCGCATCCGGGACTCGCGACCGGCGAGTTGCTTTCCAATGCCTCGCAGACGGAAGATGAACAATTCAAAATTCCGCCCGTGTTTGAATGATCATGTCCAACCTGACCGACCTGACCCTATCGGAAATGCGCGCCGGGCTTGAGACGCGTAAATTTTCATCGCGCGAATTGGTGGGGGCCGCACTCGATCGAATTTCAAGATTGGATCCAGCGCTGCATGCCTTCCTGCACGTCGCCTCCGAGACGGCGCTGCAGCAGGCGGATCAGGCGGATAAAGACCCCCGCTCCAGCAAGCCACTGCACGGCATTCCGGTTGCGGTCAAGGACGTGTTGATGGTGGAAGGTCTGCCCTGCACCTGCGGCTCCAAGATCCTCGAGGGCTTTATTGCACCATACACCGCCACAGCGGTGAAACGTTTGAAGGAAGCGGGGGCGGTCATCATCGGCAAGACCAACACCGACGAATTTGCGATGGGTTCCTCAACCGAAAATTCTGCGTACGGCGTAACACATAATCCGTGGGATGGCACGCGCGTCCCGGGAGGATCGTCGGGCGGAAGTGCGGCCGCGGCCGCGGCCCGGTACGTTCCGGCGGCCCTGGGTACGGATACCGGCGGGAGTGTGCGCCAGCCTGCCTCGTTGTGCGGCGTGACCGGACTTAAGACAACATATGGGCGCGTCTCACGCTATGGGTTGGTGGCGTTCGGTTCCTCCCTCGATACCGTCGGTGCGATCGGACGCACCGCCGAAGATGTGGCAGCCGTCTTTTCCATTATGGCAGGACGCGATGAAAAAGACGCCACCTCGGCCGATGTGGCTGTACCCTCCATGGATCTGGGGGGGGCGCAGAACGCTGCGCCCCTGAGGGGGTTGAAGGTGGGCGTGCCGAAGGAATACTTTATAAGGGGCATCCAACCGGAGGTCGAAGAAAAGACGCGGGCGGCGGTTGCAATGCTGAAAGATCTCGGTGCGGAAGTCCGGGAGATCAGTCTGCCGCACACCGAATACGCCCTGCCCGTCTATTACATCATTGCGCCCGCCGAGGCTTCTGCCAACCTTGCGCGTTATGACGGCATCCGTTACGGGCCGCGCGCCCAGGCGGATAGCCTCTGGGACGTGTTCTTCAAAACGCGTGGGCAAAAATTCGGTGCGGAGGTCGCGCGCCGAATCATGATCGGTACGTACGCCCTCTCGGCGGGGTATTACGAGGCATATTACGGACAGGCGCAGAAGGTGCGCACGCTCATCAAGCGCGACTTTGAGAACGCGTTCAGGGATGTCGATGTGATCGCCGCGCCGACCGCGCCGACCACGGCGTTCAAGATCGGCGAACATGTGAACGAACCGCTGGCGATGTATTTGGAGGATGTGTTTACGCTGCCCGCGAATCTGGCGGGCGTGCCGGGGATCTCATTCAATGTTGGCTTTGATAAAAATCATCTGCCGATTGGAATGCAATTGATCGGTCCCCATTTCCGTGAAGATCTGTTGTTGCAAGTAACGCACGCATATCAAGGAGTGACAGATTGGCACAAGCAACAACCGAGAATTTAGCCGCTCAAAGACTATGGCTGTTTGTTTTTGAAAGAGTAGGTTGTATATCCATCCCACTTCATTTCACCATCAGGATAGTATCCCAGTATAGGACTCATGGGCGACTCTGAATTTTGAACAGGCCGAAAAAGTGTTATTAAAGCTATTTGATCATCAGAATGTATAGTAATCGAGCTATCCATATTCATGCTTTGCTTTAATTGCAACACCATCCCAATTTTCTTAAAAACCAAGTCTATACCGCACTTTACTGGGAAAAACCATTCTCCAAAACAATCGGCCCTGACAACGGACGACGGTTCTCTAAACGATTTAATAACATCATCGACGGTCAGGGTGCTTTTTTCATTCGGGCTTAATTCTATTTCTACAATAATGCCGTCTTCATGTGCAGTAACTGTTCCGTCTCCAAATTGCCCAAAGCTCCATCCAACAAATATTTCCTCGACAGGTGGATATGGAGTTAATTCTGTTTCATTCAACCGAACGTCTGGAATTTGAGTAATTATTTTTACTGCATCGCTCAATGATGTTTCACCAGGTGTGATATTTTCCCAACATGGCGGTTGACAAATTGGTTTGCTCAACCACATTGTTAGCCAATCTTGTGAGTTTATAGCAGGAGTTGGAATAACGGAAGCTGGTTGACCATCCGTGCTTATTTCTGTTAGTAGCGCTTGCAAGGTCGGAGGATACGCCGTCTCTTCTCGTTTTTCGCTTTCGATGGCTACTCGAGTATTGTAGGCAGCCTCTGTTGAAGTAGCAATAACACTATTATCGATAACCGTGTAACTGAAGGCAGCAAATGTTATGACTAAAACGAAGATAGCAAATGCTATGATTAGACCAATGATTAAATTCTCCGTATCCTGCTTCATCACTCCCTCCTTGAGAGTCTTTAACAAGGGCAATCCTCGCGGCCAATTTATTATATTCCTATTTGAAATATGCCCCACCCAACCAGTATAATAAACAGCCGGAGCTCCAGCCCTAGCCCTTTACCGCCCCTGCGGTCATCCCGCTCACGATGTAACGCTGGAAGATCAGGGCCACCAGTACCGGCGGCACGGCCGCCAGGATCCCTCCGGCCATCATGCCGTTGACGTTCACCACATAGCGTCCGATGAACTCGGCGATCGCGACCGGGACCGTTTTGGCCGCCAGGGTGCTGGTGAAGATCAACGCATAGAAGAATTCATCCCAGGCCAGCAGAAAAACGAACATGCCGGTGGACACCAGCCCTGGCACGGAGATGGGCATCACCACGCGGAACAAGATGCCCAGGCGCGAGCAGCCATCCAGCCGCGCGGCATCCTCCAGTTCGACCGGCACCGTCTGGAAGTACGCTGCCATCAGCCAGATGGCATACGGCAGCGCGAAACTCATGTACGTAACGATCAGCACAATTGGTTTGTTGATCAGATGCAGGCTGGATGCAATGATGAACAGCGGCAGGATCAGCGATACCTCGGGGATCATGCGCGTGGCCAGGATGCCGAGCTGGATCGTGCGGTTAAAGCGGAACGGAATGCGGACCAGGGCGTAGGCGGCCAGGCTGCCAATGAGGATACAGATGATGGTCACGGCCGAGGCGATCTTAATGGAATTCAACAGGGAAACGGCATAAGTCTGTGGGACGGAGGAGGCCGCCTGACCGGGAAAGAAGATATCCAAATAGTTCTGGAAGGTGGGGTGCCGGGGGATCCAGTGGATGGGCACCGAGAACAATTCCACCTGCGTGGAAAGGCTGGCGCTGAAGAGCCAGAGCAGCGGGAAAAAAATAAAGAAGAGTACCGGCAGGGTGAGGAGCGACAGCAGCAGCTTCTGGAGGATCTTTCTGGAATGCATCATTGGGTCTCCTCGGGACGATAAAGGATCCGGATGTATACAAGGGCCATCAGGATCGTGAAAGCGGAGATCAGGAAAGACAGCGCCGCGCCGGTTCCCTGTTTTCCGAATGAAAACGAGTTCAAGTACGTCAGGTAGGTGATGGTGAGCGTCTTGTAGGCCGGGCCGCCGCTCGTGATGATGTAAACGATATCGAACACGCGGAAGGCATCCACCGTGCGGACGATCAGCGCGACGAGAATGGCGGGGCGGAGCAGGGGAACGCGTATTTGCCAGAACCGCTGCCAGGCATTGGCGCCATCCACGGCCGCAGCCTCGTCCAGGTCTTCGGGCAAGGTCGCCAGTGCAGCTTGCAAGACCAGGGCCACGAACGGCATCGTGTGCCAGATATCCGCGACGATCACCAGGTTCATGGCCATATTCGGCAGCGTCAACCAGGCAACATAATGTTTGATCAATCCCAGTTGCAGCAGCAGGCCGTTCAGAGCGCCGAAGTCCGCACTGTAGATCCAACGCCACATCGCCCCGTTGACAATGGTCGGCACCGCCCAGGGGATGATCAGGCTGAAGCGCAGGAACTGCCAGCCCCAGGGATGCGAGTGGATCAATTGTGCAATCGCCAGACCAATGACCAGTTCCAGCCCTACCGAGACAACGGTGAAGTACAGGGTGCGCCCGATGGTCTCCCAGAAGGTCTGGTCTCGAAGCATATCGAGATAGTTGCCCAGCCCGACAAAGGTCCGCACCTGGTGGATGCCGGTCGGCGCATTGAAAAAGCTGAGGATCAGTGTAGAAATCACCGGCCATATGGTGACGCCCAGGATCACCAATAGACTGGGAACGAGCAATAACCAGGCCGCAGCCGCGTCCTGCTGTCTGAGCGAGAGTCGCTTTTTGGAAAAAGGCTTTGGATTGACAGTCATGAGCTAGAAAGGCCGGTGGATCTGCGCTTTCACCCAGACCCACCGGCGGTAACTTAGGTTAACTTATTGACCCGCAAGCTGGACCCACTTTGCCGCAGCTTCGTCCAGGGCATCTTTCGGGGACTTCACGCCCGTCAAAGCCTCTTGGATGGCGAGTTGCAACGCGGCGGAAGCCTCGTTGTAATAGGGCACGGTTGGACGTTCGTTGGCATAGGGGAACTGCGCCAGGAAAGCCGGCACGGTGACCGGGTTGGTCGGAGTCGCGGCTTCCAATTTTGCCAGCGCATCACCCTGGAAATCATTTTGCCAAACGGGCAGCATCTCGGCCGAATACTTGGTTTGGACGTCATTGCTGGCCAGATAGGTCAGGAACTTCCAGGTCTGATCTGGATAGGGGGTGGTGGCCATGATGGCAAAGGAACTGGAACCGTCCACACTCGCGCTCTTGATGCCCGCGGCTTTCCCCGCTGCGAATACTGGCATGGGAGCGAACGCAGCCTGGCCAACGATCTGCGATTTGGTGGCGTCGTTTGAATCGCTGTATTGGAACAGCCAGTTGACCGCGAAGGCGCTCTTGCCGGCCAGGAAGTCGGCTTCGACCGCGTTCTCATCGGAAGACACGGAACTTGGATTGCTCAAGCCGTCATCAATGGTCTGCTTCATCCAACTCAGCACCTGAACACCCTTGTCATTGTTGAACGCCGGCTTGCCGTTGGCGTCCACGAACGATCCACCGTTTCCAAACAACAAGACGGTGAAATCACAGACTACGCCTTCCTTCTGATTCCACGACCAGATCACCGGAAATTCGGCGATGCCCTTTTGCTTGATTATTTTGGCTTGATCCACCATCTCTTCCCAAGTGGTGGGCGGATTGGCGATGCCAGCCTTCTGCAGCATATCCTTGTTGTACATGAAATACTTGACGTCCATCAGCCACGGCATGCCATAGACCTTGCCGTTGCGGGTCACTCCGTTCCAGGAAGCCGGGAACATGTTGGCCTTCATATCGGGAGTGACGCGGTTGGTGACATCCAGCAGATACCCGGCCTTGATGAACTCATCCGGCCAGATGACATCGATCATGGCGGCGTCGTAGGCAGGCGGATTGGCAGCCATGCCGGTGACGATCTTGTCGTGGACGTAATCGTATCCCACGTATTCCATGTTTACTTTGATATCCGGGTTCTGGGCTTCAAATTGGCTTGCGATTTGATCCACCTCCGAGTTCTTGATGCCGGCTTGATCCATCGTCAGAACGTGGATGGTCACCGGCTGCGCGGCAGCCGGCTGGGTGTTGGCCGGGGCCGCGTTCGGGGCGGGCTGGGGCCCGCAGCCTGCCAGGCCCACAACCAGGATCAAGGTTACGAACCATAGGCCGATCTTGTTAAACTTGTGCATGTCATTCTCCTTCTTTCTAGTGTTTGGTTAGTAAGTCACAGATTTCCTGAATCACTTGCCTTATCAACTGTTTGGCTGCCACCTCCTTGTACCAAGCTCCCAAAGAGCCTCCTCACGACAATTTGTGAACGACATAGAAATTTGAAGTGTTATGAAGCACGGTGACGATCGCGCCCATCACGGTCGCGCGCAGGCCCAGATTGGAAATAACCAATCTGGGCGGTGTGGGGATCATTCCCTTGATGCGCTGCATGATCGGGTCAACCAGCAGATCGGCCGAGCGCGTGACGCCGCCGCCCAGCACGATCAACTCCGGGTCAAAAGAAACAGAAAGGTTGGCAATTGCAATTGCCAGATAGTCTATGGTTTCGTTGACGATCTCCCAGGCCCATTCTTTGTTTCCGCGCGCGGCATCGAAGACCTTCTCGGCCATCAGATGGTTCGTATCTGCCGTCTCCCCCTGAGAATTCAAGATGCTGCGCGCCCGCTGGGCAATGCCCGTTCCCGAAGCCACACTCTCCAACGCGCCAAAGTCCTCGTAGTTCCTGCCCAGGAACTCGCGTCCGGGGATCATATGACCGATCTCACCCGAGGCCTCGGCCGCACCCCGATATAACGCGCCATCAATGATGATACCCGCCCCGATCCCTGTGCCGACCGCGATCAGCACCATGTTCCGGCTCTTCTGCCCGGCACCAAACCAGGACTCTCCCAGCGCCGCAAGGTTCACATCATTATCCACCGTGATCGGCAGGTGATACTGCTCAGCCAGCCTGGCCTTGAGGGGAAAATCCTTCCAGTTCAAGGTGAAAGCCCATTTGACGATGCCCTCCTGATGCAGGGTGATCCCCGGGGCACCCACTCCGATCCCTCGCACCTTGCGTCCCTTCAATTTGGGGCTGGCCAGGAGGGTATCGATCAGGGAGACCAGACGTCCATAGCTTTCTTCCCCGGACGATTCATGGTGGCTGAAGTTGACTTCATCGAGGATGGTACCCGCCAGATTGGAGATGGCGCCGTACATTTTTGTCCCGCCCATATCCACACCGAGCACCACATGCCCATCGGCATTAAATTCGAGAAGCGGCCGCCGCCTTCCGCCGCTCCATTCCGTTCCGCCTTGCGGGCGGACGAAGCCTTCCTTTGCCAATTCATCGACGATCCGCATGACGGTGGGCAGGCTCACATCGAGGCGATTTGCAATCGTTGTACGGGCAATGGGGCTTTCCTCCCGGATCATTTCGAGGACCGCCGAGCGGTTGATGCTGCGCATTTGGGTGGCGGTGATCGTCCGTTGATGGATCATGGATTATCTCTTTGGGTCGGATCAATGTTACTTACTTGATGTAATAATTATTTACACCAAGTTAATTACATTGTAGTTGTTTTACAGAAAAAGTCAATAGGGAATTTCTGGCGGGGCGAGCCTTGACGCCGCGCATTTTTCCCCGTAAGATAAGCCCGCAAATAGAACATACTTTCACCACCCCACCCGAACTTCGATCAGCCTGCCCATTTTCCTTGCAAAATGGGCAGGGTTGGGGAGGGGTTGGATTTTTGGAGTTTTCATGGAACTGGGTCTCGTACGCAAAATAGATATTGATAGTGAAATGCAGCAGGCGTATCTCGATTACGCCATGTCGGTGATCGTGGCGCGCGCCCTGCCCGATGCCCGTGATGGTCTCAAACCCGTCCAGCGGCGCATCCTTTATGCGATGTACGATATGGGCATCCGGGCCGATACGGCCTATAAGAAGTCCGCTCGCATCGTTGGCGAAGTGCTCGGCAAGTATCATCCGCACGGCGACGCGGCGGTGTACGAAGCCATGGCGCGCATGGCGCAGGATTTTTCGATGCGCACCCTGCTCGTGGATGGCCAGGGGAACTTCGGGTCGGTGGATGGCGACCCGCCCGCCGCCATGCGTTACACCGAGGCGCGTCTGGCCGCGCCCGCGATCGACCTGCTTGCCGACCTTAACAAGAACACGGTTGACTTCGTCCCCAATTTCGACGACACCTTGACCGAACCCAGCGTCCTGCCCTCCGCGATCCCGAACCTGCTGGTGAATGGTGCGACGGGCATTGCGGTTGGCATGGCGACTTCTATCCCGCCGCATAATTTAAGCGAGATCGTGGATGCGCTTGTCTATATGCTCGACCGCTGGGAAAAGCTCGACGATATTGACGTGGATCAATTGATGGAATTCGTTCAAGGTCCCGACTTTCCCACGGGCGGAGTTATCGTTGAAGAGAAGGGCGAAGAGGGCATCGAAGCCGCCTACGGGTCCGGGCGCGGACGGGTGACGGTGCAGGCCAAGGTCCACACCGAGGAAATGGAACGCGGCAAGAGCCGCCTGATCGTCACCGAACTTCCGTACATGGTCAACAAATCGAGTCTGATCGAACGCATCGCCGAGCTGGCCCGCGAAGGTCATCTCGATGGGCTGGCCGATCTGCGCGACGAGTCGGATCGTCAGGGCATGCGCATCGTCATTGAATTGACCAAGAACGCGGATGCGAATATTGTCCTGCATGACCTGTACAGGCGCACGCCCATGCAAACCACGTTCAGCATCAATTTGCTGGCGCTGGTGGACGGCGAGCCGCGCACGCTCACGCTCAAGCAGGCCCTGCGCGTCTATATCGAGCACCGCCTGACGGTCATCAAGCGGCGCGCCGAGTTCGATCTGGATAAAGCCAAGCAACGCGCCCATATCCTCGAAGGATATCTGGTCGCGCTAAAGAACCTGGATGAGGTCATCAATCTCATTCGCAGCGCCTCCGACGTGGAGACGGCACGCGCCAAACTGATGAAGCGCTACAAGCTGACGGAGCTCCAAGCCACCGCCATCCTGGATCTGCAGCTGCGGCGATTGGCTGCCCTCGAGCGCAAGAAGATCGAGACCGAATATAAGGAAGTCTCCGCCCTCATCAAAGACCTGACCGACCTGTTGAAATCCGCCAGGCGCATGCGCGGGGTGGTCGCGGATGAGTTGATGCGGGTCAAAGAAGCGTTCGGGGACCGGCGCCGCACACAGATCGTGAATTTGAAGAGCGGGGCGAAAGGCGCCAAGGCCTTGACCGCCAGCGACCTGCTGCCCGAGCAGCATGTTTGGATCGGTATGACCGCCGAGGGTCTGGTCGGGCGCACGCATGATGATAAGCCGCCGCGCCACAGCGGCACGGACGCACCGCGCTGGCTGACGCGGGCCTCGACTTCGGATACGATCTATTTTGTCTCCAGGGCCGGGAAGGCCGCGGCGGTTGCCATCCATGTGATCCCAGAGATCGAAAAGCTGGGGGAGGGTTCGATGTACTATAAAGTCACGCCCCTGACGGAAAACGACTCGCCGGCCGCGGTCTTTGCCCTGCCGGCGAAAAAAACAGATTATCCAGAAGAGACGTGCGTCATCACCGCCACCCGCTTTGGCATGGTGAAGAAAACTCTGATCACGGAATTGCCCGGCCCCTCCTCGCAGACATTTACGCTGGTCAAGATCAATGAAGGAGATCGACTCGTTTCGGTCGGCCTGACCGACGGCAGGAAGAAAGACGTTCTGCTTGCCACCGGGCGCGGCATGGCGATTCGATTCAGCGAAGAAGATGTGCGCCCGATGGGACTCGTCGCGGCAGGCGTGAACGGGATCAAGCTGGAGGAACGGGACGAAGTGATCGGCCTTGAGATCCTGCCGACGGAGGGCGAGGTATTCCTGCTCACGTCGGAGGGGAAAGCGAAACGGATCGAGCCGAAGGAATTTCCATCGCAGGGGCGCTATGGCAAGGGCGTATCGGTTTGGAGCCTGCCGGAGAAGATCAGGCTGGTGGGCCTCGCGGCCGGCAAACCGAATGAGATCGCGACCATTCACGTCAGCAAGGGGGCGGCGAAGGCGGCCCGCCTCGACGCAGCCGCCATCCGCAAGCGTGCCGCGGCGAAAGGGGATGTGGTCGTTGAAGTGAAGCCCGGCGAGGAGGTCACAAGCGTCAGCGCGGGCTGGACGGTGGAGAGGTTTGTGACGCCGTCCCAGAAAGCGAAGAAGAGCGCACCGGTCAAAGCGGCAAAGGCCGTGAAGAAAAAGGCCGCGGCAAAAAAGACGGCGGCCAAAACGAAGAAACCTGTTTCAAAAAAGAAAACTAAAAAGTAATAACCTTGATTGCAGGCGGCGCCCCCTTTTTGGGGCGCCGCCTGTATTTTATTTATTGCCGCCGGTTTTTCGATCTCCTCTCATGCTCTCCCGAATCTGTCGAAGTAATGCCTCTGCCTCGGGCGAACGCTCCGGTTGTTCGGTGACCGCCGCGCCAAGTTTTTCTGAAAGCAGCATCGCCATCAGGGCTTCGATCACACTGCCTGTCCCAGTATCCCCTTCTGCTCCGCCCTTGATCAGAACGCGCGGCACAATGTCCACACCCGCCTGTTGGATGGCATCGGCAAATCTTTGCAGGACCTGCTGGGTCACTTGAAACTGCGGTCCGCCATAGGCGCGGACCTGTTCTTCTGTGGCGAGCGCCTGTGCAATCCCGATCCGGGCAGTCCGTTCGGCCTCCGCCTCGGCCAGCGCCCGGATCTGCGCGGCCTGCTGCAGCGACCGTTGATATTCAGCCTTACCCTGGTTGCTCTGCACCGTCACATTCAATTCGGACTCCGTGATATTGGTCTGCATGGAGGCACGCGCCTGTGCCTCTTTCAGTTCACGTTCCTGAACGGCGGCCTTTTGTTGACGAGCATAGGTCTCAACCTGCTCTTCGGCGATCTGTCGTGAACGCAGCTGTATCAAAATGGACTCGATTTGTTTATCGTTCTCGGGCGACGTCGGTGTGCCGATCAGCACCTCTTCCAGCTCAAGATTGTAATGGGCGAACTTCTCCTTCATTTCCTGGCTGGCGATCTGTTGGATCGTGCTGCGCTCCTGCAGAAGTTGAATCAAGGTGCGGGTCTGGCCAACATTTTTAAAGTAGGCGGCTACCATCGGATCCAGTGTTTGCTCGACAAGTTTCTTGATATCGCCGAAGCGCTGGATCACCAGTGGCGCCTTCTGATAATCGATATGGATCACAACGGACAACGGCAGAGATGGCTCGAAGGCATCCTTTGTAATGAGCGAGACCTCCGTCAGATTTTCATCGTAGTGATGGGCACCGACCTCGGAGCGGATCCACTTCAGAATGATGTTGGTCGTCGGGACGGAAATCACCTTGCCGGCATAGGTGTTGAAGGCATATTTGCCGGGCAGGAGCGGCTCGCTCCAAACGCCGCGCTTATCCTTCTGGACCAGTTCCCCGTGACGGTAATCCTTGCCAGAAAGATCATCGCCGATCTCGCCTGTATAGGACACGACCACGCCGACATTGCCGACCTCGATCACCGTTTTGGGTATCATCTGGACTGTCGCGAAGAGACGATTGATGTAATATGTGCCTTCCACCAACACCTGTAACTGGCGGCCGCGGAAGCCGTTTGCCATTAGAAAGCGGTCCGGGTCCTGGAACTTGTTGTGATACTCGTTCGGCCTGGCCGGATCGTCACCGACGATCGGGGCAATGATCTCGCCCTGTTTTAGTGAAGGTCCGTCATGCACAGTGGCTATTCCCACCAGATCATCCGTGTCCTTGATCACCACCGGATGGAAGCCTTCCCGCTCTGCAATGGAAGTGGACATGTTCTGAATGATGACCGCCTCTTCGCGGCTGAGCGGCATCGAATAGGTGCGCCCTTCCGTGAGGACCACAAACTGCATCAGGTTAATGGCGTATGTGCCTTCCCGCAGGATGCGTCTTTGAGGTCCGCGTTGGCCGCCGTTTTTCAAGAATCCTTCCACATCCTGAAAATCGTTCGCGTCGACATTGGAGGCGAGCACCTGGGTCGGCTCCAATTGCTTGCCGTCGCGGGCAAAGACGTAGCCGATATTCCCCTGTGAAATTGTGACGAGCGGCATCATATGAACCACGTATTGGATCGGCATCAGGTAATGCAGGCCGCCCCGCAAGACCTGCGGCTGAAAACCTGCTTCGCCATGCAGCGCGATCAGTCCGCTCTTGACCGATCCTCTGGCAACGCTCCAGCGCTTTTCCACTACGCCGATGCGGTTGTTGGGAATAAAGCGGATTCCTGATAGGATGACGTATAAAAGGATTATCCCCAGGATAATCCCGCCGAGAAGCAAAAAGCCCAACATGGCCGCCTCCTCTTTATCTTGAAAGATATACGTTGACCAGACGGAAAAGTTGTCCGCTCACCCTCGGACGAACCCATCTTCATCCTTTAACCCGCAAGCCCTTGCGTGAAAGCGTGGCGGATATGAGCTGCGGCATGGGATCTGCCGGAAAGAAATCCCGCATCAGGTCGGCGCCTGGATGGCCTGCGGCACGCTCCGCCCCCCCGATCGAACCGGCAGGCACCGGGCGGAGGCTTCCGTCGCAGTACCGCGGCCGGCGTTGACTCCCACGGCCAGAACGATCTTTTACCGGCCTCCTCCGCGCCTGATCCTGTATCCGTCCTTGAAAGGCGGGAGTTCGAGGGCTGGCCCGGCCTCATTTTGACGAGACGACCAGAATGATGCCAGCAGCGATCGCGATCAGACCGGCAAACGCCATGACGTTTTCAAAGGAATAAGCAGGCACCGAATGTTCGATAATGTAAGTCCTCTGATCTGAAGGCTGGTTGAAGGGCCGGTGCCAGCGTTTCAGGATCAGCCTTGTGTGGAGCGAATCGATCGAACTGGGTCCACCGCGAACGGCGCCGATCCCGCCTACAAAGGTCCCCAACACCAATAAGGCGATCCCGAAGTTCAGCATGTAGGCGGAAAATAGGCCGGCAACACCGATCATGGCCAGCTCAAGGATCATTATCTTTACCGCAAAACGCCACACCAACGATAAGTCTGATTTGGAATCCATCGCGCACCTTAAAAATGATCTCAGCCTTGCGAGACCTGATTATATGCCATTGTCATGGCATTGCAGAAGGTTCGAGAGATCTCGCATTCATGTCGTGCGCCTGTTTAAATCAGGAGTTCGACGATAAGCGGCAGTTATCGTCGAACTCGCAGGGGGGAAGGGCCCGTTACCGTGTTGTGACCGCGGCAGGTTTTCGTGCAAATAGTTTTTGGATCGAAACCACAATCACCGTGACGGCCGCCACGAGCATCAGGTTTCCCGTGACGCCGGACAATCCGCGGATCAAGTTCAGGCCTCCGCCGTGCAAACCGCCCTCCCCCCCAATCCGCGGGAGGGGCTGCCGAACTCGCCCAGGCCTGATCGAAGGGAGGCGACACTGCCCGGCTGGATCAGGTGGTAGATCCCAAAACCAAGCGCAGCCGCGATCATTGTGACGAGGAGAAAACGGAAGATCATTTTGAACATGGTGTGCCTCGATTCTCTTTATGGGGCCGTGATGTCTCTCATCGGCATCGGCAGTGCATGAGCGCGGGATTGGGCCTGTGCGCGCGGGGGTTTGAACGGGACGAGGATCAGACGCTGGAAGGCGTTCTTGACCCATGACCAATGCAATCCGAAGTGCACTGCCACCAGCAGAAGGGTCACCTCGGAGGAGGCGCTATGGATTTCAAGCCAGCTCCGGCTTGAGAAGGTTTGTAATCCAAGGGCCGGCATGACAACTCTGGAAATGACCAATCCGCTCGTGATGACGGCCGTGAATGCCACGAAAAGCAGAGCATCCACCAGGTAGTTCAAGCGCGAGACGTGGAACAGCTGGCTGAAAAACCTTTTGGTCACGCCTACGGCCCAATCCCAGTGCAGGACAACGTGCAGAACCAGAGTCCCGCATGCGGCCAACGTGAACCATTCGTGAATGGCAATACCGGTCAGGCCCGGCTGAAGCGCCGCCAGAAAACCCGCAAAGATCAATGCGTCGAGCCAAAAATTTGTTTTCAATGATTTCATTTTTCTCCAGTCCTATCGCTTTGATACATCCATTTTAGGATTCGTGCCTGAACGACCGATGACAGCGTTGTGCAGAGAATATAAAGATCGATCCCATTTTGCCGCTGCAAATGAAAGTTCGACGGCGAATATGCATTCGCCGTCGAACTTTTGAAGGAGGAGAAGAGAAACGTCGCTGTCGCTCTTACACTTCCATTTTAGGACCTCAGCGTGAACCGCAGATGACAAAGTTGTGTGGAGAACGTAAAGATGGGTTGTATGTCGTCCGCTAAAAGCGCAAGTTCGACGATGGACCCGCATCGTCGAACTCACAAAGGAAGAGGGGAGAAGGAAGAAACTGTTGCTGCTTGTAGCTCCATTATAGGATGGGAATGTGAGTCGCAGATGACAAAAAGTTTAGAGAATGATAAGGCCGATCTCGCACTGCCTGCCTTGGGGTAACCTTATTTCTGAGGCAACGTTATCTCCCAAAGTAACATTCTATTTGAGGCAATGCGCCTGCTGTCAACCCAAAGTATAAATGTCCCCTGATTGCCAAAGTAGAGATGTCCCCTCGACATCGCCGCCGTAGAAGCAGTGGATATGTGGATAACTCTCCGCTCCGAGTTGCCTACATATCCACTGAGGGCATCATGAATTGCTGGCGGGTTTGGGGGTGGAGAAGAGATGGCGATTGCGCCAGGGATGATCGGGAGCGGGG
>DATJBI010000053.1:0-13578 GCA_035515435.1 Anaerolineales bacterium | reverse complement strand
GCCTTCGTCGGGCAATTCATGCAGGCCGTCACTCAGTCACCAGCGTATCATGGACAACAGATCGTGATGGTCGTGGATAATTTCATCATTCAGCATAGCCAGAAGACCACCAGATTCTTAGAACAATATTCCCATCAGCTGATTCTCTTCGCCCTTCCCACTTACTCGCCTTGGCTGAACGCAATTGAACTTCTTTGGAAACACCTCCGTCGCAAAGTCACTCATAATCATCTCTTTGAAGGCATCTCGCAACTTGCTCAAGCCGTTTGCTCTTTTCTCAAATCCCTCAATCGGACACCGCAGCTTGCACTCCAGATCATCCCTGCTACCGAATGACTTTCCTGTTTTTATTTAGACCGTTCAAAGTCAAGTGACCGCCCGTCCACTGCTTCCATAGGGTCATTTATCTCATAGGCTTTTCAAAAAGGAACATCAAATCAACAAAATGCCCAAACAGCTGAGTTCCCATGGCGGTTTCAAGCATCGCATTGATTCGCGCCGATCATTCATCATCAAGGATTTGCCTAAGCGGCGCGACCAGTGGCGGCAAGTTTTCCTGCACTGTTTGCCAAATAATTTCCAGATTCACGCCGTGATATTCATGAATCACAATGTTGCGCATTCTCCGCATTTCGGCCCAGGGAAGATGAGGATAGCGCAGGATAACATCGCGAGGAACGTGGCTGGCTGCCTCCCCAATGATGCCCAAATTGCGCAAGACAGAATCAATTGTTTTCGGATCCTCCTCAAAATCAGAGTAAGTATATCCCCGCGTGTAACGCTCGATCTTCTCAATGCAGTCCAAGATATCACTAATCCGCATTTTCCAATTCCTAGGCGGCACGGATTGCCTCCCGTAGAATGGTCTCGCGAAGTTCCTGTCGAAGGGCTTGAGGAGTTACCAAATCCACCTCTCGACCCAATACTTTTTCGAGGTAGATTTGAAGGCGCACAAACTCGAACAATCCGACCGGTTGGTTGAATTCGACCAGTAAGTCGATATCGCTGTGTTTCCGGATACGATTGCGTGCGACCGAGCCAAAAACAGACAGCGAACGGACGCCGTACTTTTTCAGGGTTCGTTTTCGGCTTTTCAAGAGGAGGAGGATTTGTTGACGATCCATCGGTAACTCCGGATGAATTTTAGCATATCTCTTGCCTTTCGGTCTGTTTCAGGCCTGCACTCCCGCCGATAAGCGTAGGAACAATAACGAGGGACTTGAGAGGTTATAGAAAAGGGCCTGCCGGCTCATTTAATCGCTTAAGAAGGGTGAGCTTGCCGCGATTAAGTGGACACCCAGAAAAGACAAGGTACACTTCCGGAGAGAACGCCGGATTGTAATAATTCGGAGGCAGATCGGTGAGCGAGCAGTAGGAACGAAGGAAGTACACGCGCAAATTCAAGGTCGAGGCTGTGCGGCTGTATGAGTCCAGTAATCCCTCCACTCGCAAGGAAGGAAATGTAAAATGCCGGATCTTGCCAAGTCCCGCTTACATCAGTAACCGCATCATGGGAGGTGGGCTGTAGTGTACTTAGATCTCCGCCTTTTCTGCTTTTGATGATTTTCTGGCTATCATTGTAATTGGTCTGTTCTCTTGTAATGCAAGCTTGCTCGCCAGGACTATCAGGAGCACAACCCCAAGGATCATGTCCAGTGGGGTCTGTATCCTTGACAGGATTGTCCGATCCGTTGAGAAATGAACAGCCCGCCGTGCCGCGCAGCGGCACGGCGGGCAGAGGGGATGCCGGGAGCCTTCCCGGGGTGATCTGGAACTGCTAGATCCTCAGGAGCCGTTCGGCGTTCGCGTGCGCGATCCGTTCCCTGTCGCTAGGGCTGATGGGCAGGTTATCCAAGAAATCTCGTCCCTGCGCCATCGAGGCATAGGGATAATCCACGGAAAACATGATCCGGTCCACACCGACTTCCATTAACAGGTCCAGGAAGGTTGCCGTAAAGTTGAAGCCGCTGAACGTGTAATGGATATTCTCGCGCAGATAGGCGCTGACCGGGTGTTTAAGCCCCGTCGTTTCCTGGTTCAGAATGCGGTCAAGCCTCTGTAACATGAAAGGAAGCGTCTCGCCCATGTGACCGATGATGATCTGCAGTCTGGGATACTTATCGAATACTCCCCCCAGGATGAGGCGGATCACATGAACGGCGGTTTCGATATGCCAGCCCCAGCCGGCACCGACTAACATATTGGTGACCGCCGGATCAAAACCCGAATAGGACGCCTCGATCACCGGCTTGGGAGGCTGGGTGGGGTGCAGGTAGATGGGGACGCTGAGCCCCTCCGCCCGCTCCAAAATCGGCCAGAAGAACCGATCATCCAGGTAACGGCCCTGGATGTGGCCATTAATGATGGCTCCCTTGAAATGATGGTCGCGTACCGTGCGTTCCAGCTCGCTGGCCGCAGTTTTTGGATCCGCGGTCGGCAGCGTGGCAAACCCCGCAAAACGTTTTGGATGGCTTTTCACCGCCCCCGCCAGAAAATCATTCGTTTCCCTGGCAATGGGGGTTGCTTCTTCCGCATCCAGCTGCTCCACGCCCGGAGAGTTGAGAGACAGGACCTGCACATCGATGCCGGCACTGTCCATCTCCGCGATCCTTTTCTCCCCAAGATCGCGCAGTTGTTCAAATATCCTGCCGATGTAACTTTCCGGGTTCTTCGCCTGTGCGATCAGGCCCCTGCCTGGTCCTTCCAGAAATGATGGGCTGACATAGTGTTCTTCCAGGGTGATTGTTTTCATGGTTTCCTTCCGAATTCGCGGGTCCTCAAAGATGTTACTACACTAAAGGCAGCGCGTCAAAATCTGGCCCACCAGAAATTGTCCCATCTTCAAACGGAATTAAGTAATATCGGCGGAATCGCAAAGACTACCCTGCCCGGGCAGAAAGCCCTTTGTGGTCCTGTTGTTCCGGCGGTTCCGTCTTTGACGGATCGGTGGACGGAAATTTCCCCGCAGCGGCCTCCGGCATGCGCTGGCCCCTCGCAGGAGCGCCAGCGCCGGGAGCTCTTTTTCAAGTCTCTTCAGCGTCACCGTGCAGCCGGATGGAGGCCCCGGCACAGGGGCCCGATTTTGATCTCAAGGGGAGCCCGCTCCATCCCCCGCCCTCGACCCGTAACTTTCCGGCTCGATGGGCGGCTGAGGCAAAGCAAGTTATGCCTGGACGACCATGACTCCTTGTGCCTTTTCTCACTTTGTCAGATCGGATCTTGACCTTGTTAATGGATGACCTTCCGAGCTTTCGATACCTGACAGAACGATCACTTCCTGCAATTCTGGAGATGCAATGAGAAGAAGTGCGGTGTTCCTGACAGTCGCGCTGACGGCATTTATCATGTCAACATTGGCTGGCATCCTCCACGCTTACAACGGCCTCACTCTTAGCGAACCCTTCAGCCCGGTCCAGGTTGGTTCCCAGGATCAGGCCCTCACTCAGGCCGCGCCGGGCACGGACCCCGTAGCGACGCCTGCTCGCTGCTCACATCGTTGCCTTTACTGAGAATATCGAAATATTCGTCATCCGTGTTATCGGACAGGTTTCTGTTGTGGAGCCCCCGGTGTGTATATGACGGGTGGATTCTCTCCATCGAATTGGCTTATACTTGTCCCGGGCCTCTTCTGCAGGGAAGGCCGGCGCACGCTCCGCCTGGGGCACCTCACTCCGACCGCGAGCGCGCTTTACATCTTATTGGTCGTCTTTGGCAAGGATGGACAATCTATGGAAAACGTGATTGTTTCGTGGAGCGGTGGAAAAGACAGCGCCGCCGCCCTGTATGAGATCCTGAAAGATCCAGGCTACCGAGTGTCCGCCTTGCTCACCACAGTGACGGAAGACTATGACCGGATCAGCATCCACGGTGTGCGGCGAATTCTGCTTGAACGGCAAGTCGCCTCGTTGGGGTTTCCACTTGAAAAAGTATTCATTTCAAGGAATGCGTCCAACGAGGAATACGAATCGAAAATGGGACAGATTCTTGCAAAATACAGAGATGCCGGCACGACCTCGGTCGTGTTCGGCGACATCTTTTTGGAGGACCTCCGGAAGTATCGTGAAGACAAGCTCGCCATCCTGAATATGCGAGGCATTTTCCCCGTCTGGAAAAGGAATACCCGGGAGCTCGCCCACTCTCTCCTGGGATTAGGTTTCAAAGCGATCACCACGTGCGTTGACACCGAGGCGCTGGACTGTCAATTCGTTGGCAGGATGATCGATCAACAATTCCTGTCGGAGCTGCCTGCGGCCGTTGACGCGTGCGGTGAGAATGGCGAATATCATTCGTTTGTGTACGACGGTCCGATCTTCAGGGAGAGGATCCCTTACACGCTTGGAGAGACCGTCTTACGAGAAAACCGGTTTTGCTACTGTGATCTGATCCCCAACTAAGGCGGGCTGTTCTGCTCAGGAAGTACCGGCCTGAGAAGGGCGCGCACCCGACACCCGGCAGAGTGCCAGGCTGGGCCGGCCAGTCAAGCTGCGCGAGCGGCCGTCACCCCGGTAAGTTGCTGCGTCGGGAGATGAACCTGGCCCAGGACCGCCGTGTGGTTGGCAGGCACCGTAAGATCTTGATGCGGTGGAAGATCAACCCCGCATACGACCGGGCGGGGCGCACACGGATCCTGAATCCGGTGTCGGGTCAGGAACGGCCCATGCTGTCTGCGACCCCACGGCGGGCCGCGGCGGCTGCCATCGCGCGCGGCGCGGTTCACAGAATCAGTTCGCTGCTGAACGCCCCTTCACTTGTCGACGCGTTTTGTGGATGGAGGTCGGGCCGATCGTCTCCCTTCCATCAATCCTTTTCGCCCGGATCTTCCAGGACGGGTTGAAGCCAGCTTCGGCCGTCTTGAGCGATCAACACTTGCGCAGCTTCCGGCCCCCAGGTACCGGCCGGATAATTGGGAAAATCGGTGGGCACGGAGTTTTTCCAGGCGTTAAGGATCGGCATCAGGACAGACCACGATGCCTCCACCTGGTCGGCCCGCATGAAGAGGGTCGCATCTCCCGACATGACATCGGCAAGCAGAGTCTCATAGGCCTCGGGCGACCTGGATTTAAAGGTTTCCTGATAGGTGAAATTCATATCCACCGGGCTCAGGTGCAGGCTGGAGCCGGGCTGCTTGGCCTGAAAGCGCAGTTTGATTCCTTCCTGGGGTTGAATGTGGACCGTCAGGCGGTTGGGCTGCCAATCCGGGGTGGCCGTTGCCGGAAACGATCGGTGAGGGACGGGTTGGAATTGGATCATGACTTCTGAAACCTTGCCCCCCAGGCGCTTGCCGGTGCGCAGGTAAAATGGAACATCCTGCCAGCGCCAATTGTCGACCAGTAATTTGATGGCCGCGAACGTCTCGGCACCCGAATCAGGTGCCACCCCGGCTTCGGATCGATAGGCGGGGACCTGCTGACCCTTCATCCAGCCCGCGCCGTATTGACCGCGCACGGCCGCGCTGTGGATCTGCTCGGCGGTGATCGGGCGGATGGCCCTCAGCACATCCACCTTCTTATTGCGGACCTCGTCGGCGTCAAAGGAGACCATCGGCTCCATGGCGATCAGGCATAGGAGCTGCATCAGGTGGTTCTGGATCATGTCCCGCAGAGCCCCGGCGTGTTCATAGTACGATCCGCGATGCTCCACTCCCACTTCTTCGGAAACGGTGATCTGCACATGATCTATGTAGCGGCGGTTCCAGATCGGTTCGAACAGCGTGTTGGCAAATCGAAAGGCCAGGATATTCTGAACCGTTTCCTTGCCCAGATAATGGTCGATCCGGTAGATCTGCGATTCGTCAACGACCGCCGTGAGTACGCCGTTCAGGGAAACGGCCGAGGCCAGGTCGTGACCAAAAGGCTTTTCCACGACGATGCGGGCGCGTTTCCTGTCGTGGGCGAGCCTGGCCGCGCCGATCCCCTTGATGATGGTCTCCACGATCCCCGGCGGGGTCGCCAGGTAGAAAACGTGAACAGCCGGGCTATCCCATTTCTTTTCAAGGGCCTCTAGCTGTTCCTTTAAGGACGCGTAGGTGGCGGCCTCGCCAAAGTCGCCGCAAAGATACGACAAAGTCGCAGTAAATGCCTTCCACGTCTTCTGATCGACCTCCCCGCAATTGCAGAATCCGTCCACACCATCCTTTAGCCGCAGACGGAATTCATCCGGGCTGCCCCGCTTGATGTCCAGGCCGATCACCGCGAATTTTTCGGGCAGCTGCCCGGCCAGAAAGAGGTTGTAGATGGCGGGAGCAAGCTTGCGCCAGGTCAGATCGCCCATGGCCCCGAATATGATCAGGATCGTTGGTTCCTTTTGAATTGTCATGGTAAATACGCTTTCATGGGATGATCCTATTCCCAGAGGGTATGGAATACACCTTTGGCGTCCACCCGCTCGTAGGTGTGCGCGCCAAAATCATCACGCTGGGCCTGGATCAGATTTGCCGGAAGCCAGGCGCTGCGATAACCGTCAAAATATGCCAGGGACGCTGCCAGGCATGGAACCGGAAGACCAAGTTTTACTGCGAGAACGACGATCTTCCGCAGATCCTTCTGCCCTGCCGCCGCCGTTTTCCCCAACTGACCATCGACGAGCAGATTGGGCAGATCGCGATCCGCCTGGTATGCGGACCGTATATCTTCCAGCAGCGCGGCGCGAATGATGCAGCCGCCGCGCCAGATCCGGGCAACATCTTCGAGCTTCAAACCATATTCATAGACGCGGGAGGCGGCCTGCAGTTGTGCCATGCCCTGCGCATAGGTGATGATCATGGCCGCGTGCAGCGCGTTCTTGAGCTGCCCGACGACCGCATCCCGATCCCCTCGGAAGGGGGCGGGGCGGACCTTGATGTTCCTGCCGGCCGATTCCCTTTCGCTCTTCATGGCAGACAGGTTGCGGGCGGTCACGGCCGCATCGATCACCGGGGTCGGCACCTGAAGATCCATTGCATCCTGTGACGTCCACATCCCGGTGCCCTTCTGCCTGGCCTCGTCCAGGATCACGTCGATCAGCGGTTTTCCTGTGCGCACATCCACCTGAGTGAAAATGCGTGATGTAATTTCCATGAGGAAACCATTGAGGACGTCCTTGTTCCAGTCCCCGTAAATGACAGAGAGCTCTTCATCCGACATTCCCAGGCCGCGCTTCATCAGATCGTACGATTCGGCGATCAACTGCATCAAACCGTATTCGATCCCGTTATGTACCATTTTGACATAATGGCCGGCCGAACGCGGTCCAAGATAAGTCACGCAGGGTGATCCGTCCACGTGGGCAGAAACTGCCTCGAGGATGGGCCGGACGCGCTGATAGGCCTCCGGTGGCCCGCCCGGCATCAGGCTGGGGCCGCGCCTCGCACCCTCCTCGCCTCCCGAAACTCCGACGCCCATGTACAGAATGCCTTTTTCTGCCAGCGACTTTGCCCGCAGATCCGTATCCTTAAAATGGGAGTTGCCCCCGTCGATGATCAGATCGCCCTGCCCCAGGTGTGGTATGAGCTCGCGGATCACGAGGTCCACCGTCCCTCCGGCTGGCACCAGCAGCATGATCGTGCGCGGCGTGGAAAGCGCTTTCACAAATTCATCCAGGTCCCGGGCGGAATTGATGGTGCGGCTCCCCGTTTCCTTCTGCAGTTCCTGGACCTGCGAGAGGTCCTTGTCGTAGCCGCTGACGGCAAATCCGTGATCCGCAATGTTCAGCACCAGATTGCGCCCCATCACTCCCAAACCGACCATTCCGATCCCGTATTTTTGTTCTGTCATCTCTGAGCCTCCTTGTACCATTCCGGCCGAAGCCAGTCCGTGTTGAACCGGGGCGAAAAAGATCAAGCCTTTAAAGAAAGGCCGAATGCCTCCAGGGTCTTTCGGGTGGTCTGGTAATCCCGATGAACGATGCCCCGTATCCCCAATCCCTGGGCCACCTCGACGAACATCGCCCGGTCGTCGATGTAAACCACCTGTTCCGCCCTGGCCTGGGCAATATCCAGTGCGATCCGATACATGTCTTCATCCGGCTTGCGATAATGCACAAAGCAGGACGAGACAAAAAAATCTATGAAGCTGCCCAGTTGAAATTGTCCGACGCGATAGACCGTAAGCTCGCGGCCTTCATTGCTGACGGCCGCCACCTGAAGGCCGTACCGGGCCTTGAGGGCGCGCATCAATTCGATCATATCCGAAAACGGCCGGGACTGGGCGTACATGAACGCCTTGAACTCGTCGCGTGAGAATGGGCGCTGCTCATAAAAAACAACCCGATCCAAATATTCATCCAGGCTGAGCTTGCCCGCCTCATACGTATCGAAGGTCAGGTGATGGCGCTCATTCATCTCTTCGCGGTCCAACCCGAATTGGTCCGCCGCCCGCGTGCGGATACCGTGATCCCAGCCGTTGGTAAGCAGGACACCGCCGATATCCAGAAATAAGGTCGTGATGGAGGAGACGGAGTTCATGAGGCCCTCCCCCCCTCTCGCGGGGCGGGGGCATCCGGGGTGGGGACATGGGGGTTCATCATGGATCTCCTTTCAATCGCTGCGAGCGGCATCCCGCAGGTGGCTGCATGCTCCAGCGAATCATCCGGAGCTGCTCCATTTCCAGTTCCGGACTTCCGGCAGGTCTTCGCCGTTTTTGTCTATGTATTCCTTGTGCTCGATCAGCTTGTCCTTGAGCTGCTGCTTCAGATAGACGCCCCGGTCACTGGTCTGTGGCAGTCGATCGATGACATCCATCACCAGGTGAAAGCGGTCGAGCTCGTTCAGCACCGTCATATCGAAAGGCGTGGTGATCGTGCCCTCTTCCTTGTAGCCGCGCACGTGGAAGTTGTCGTGGTTGGTGCGGCGGTAGGTCAGGCGGTGGATCAACCACGGATAAGCATGGAAGGCGAAGATGACAGGCTTGTCCCTGGTAAAAAGGTCGTCGAAATCGACGTCGCTCAAGCCGTGCGGGTGCTCGCTCTGCGGCTCCAGTTTGAACAGGTCAACCACGTTGACCACCCGGATCTTCAGATCAGGCAGATGCTCACGCAGAATGGACACGGCGGCCAGCGTCTCGAGCGTGGGCACGTCGCCGCAGCAGGCCATGACCACGTCCGGCTCGGAACCCTGGTCGTTGCTGGCCCACTGCCAGATGCCTATTCCTTCCGCGCAATGGACCACGGCCTCCTCCATCGTCAGCCATTGCGGCGCCGGGTGTTTGCCCGCGACCACGACATTGACATAATGACGGCTCCGCAGGCAGTGGTCCATCACAGACAGCAGGCAGTTGGCGTCCGGCGGAAGGTAAACCCGCACGACCTCGGCCTTCTTGTTCACCACGTGGTCGATGAATCCGGGATCCTGGTGCGTAAAGCCGTTGTGATCCTGGCGCCAGACGTGCGAGGCCAGCAGGTAGTTCAGCGAGGCGATCTTCTGCCGCCATGGCAGGCCGGCCGTGACCTTCAGCCACTTGGCGTGCTGGTTGAACATGGAATCCACGATATGGATGAAGGCTTCATAGCAATTGAAGAGGCCATGCCGCCCGGTGAGCAGGTAGCCCTCGAGCCAGCCTTCGCACTGGTGCTCGCTGAGCATTTCCAACACGCGCCCGTCGGGCGCGAGAAACTCATCGTTCGGGACGGTCGCTCCTTCCCACTGGCGCCGGGTCGCTTCGAAGATCGATTCCAAGCCGTTGGAGAGCGACTCATCGGGACCAAAGATCCGGAAATTGCGCTGCTGGCTGTTCAGCTTGACCACATCGCGCAGGAAACGCCCGAGCACGTGCGTATCGCCGATGCCAACCACCCCCGGCGTGGGCACCTCGACCGCGTAGTCGCGGAAATCCGGCATTCGCAGATCTCGCAGCAACATGCCGCCGTTGGCGTGGGGATTGGCGCTCATCCGGCGATCCCCCTTGGGCGCCAGCTCGGCCAGGTCCGCTTTCAGGCGGCCCTGTTCATCGAAGAGTTCCTGCGGCCGGTAGCTCCTGAGCCAGTCTTCCAGCAGCTTGAGGTGTTCGGGGTGGCTGGCCGGGTCGGAGAGCGGAACCTGGTGCGCGCGGAAGGTGCCTTCGATCTGCAGTCCGTCGATCATCTTCGGGCCCGACCAGCCCTTGGGTGATCTCAGGACGATCATCGGCCAACGCGGCCGGGCGGCGTCATTGTTTTTCCGCGCCTTGTTTTGGATTTTCCGGATCTCCTCGATGACCTGGTCGAGGGTGCCGGCCATGAGCTGATGCATCTGCTCCGGCTGATCGCCCTCCACAAAGTACGGCCTCCAGCCGCAGCCCCGCAGAAATTGTTCCAACTCCTCGTGGGGAATGCGGGCCAGGACGGTCGGGTTGGAGATCTTGTAGCCGTTGAGGTGCAGGATCGGCAGCACCGCGCCATCGGTGATCGGGTTGAGAAACTTGTTGGACTGCCAGGCGGTCGCCAGTGGGCCTGTCTCCGCCTCGCCATCCCCGATGACGCAGGCGGCGATCAGGTCGGGGTTATCGAACACCGCCCCGAACGAATGACTGAGCGAGTAGCCCAGCTCGCCGCCTTCGTGGATCGAGCCCGGACACTCCGGTGAGGCGTGGCTGGGAATCCCGCCGGGGAAGGAGAACTGGATGAAGAGTCTCCGCAGCCCGGCCTCATCCTGACTGATGTTTGGATAGATCTCGCTGTAGGTGCCTTCGAGGTAGGCGTTGCCTACCACGGCCGGACCGCCGTGCCCGGGGCCGGACACATAGATCATATCGAGGTCGTATTTTTTGATGACCCGGTTCAAGTGCACATAGATGAAGTTCTGCCCGGGCGTGGTGCCCCAATGTCCCAGCAGCATGTGCTTCACATCCGCCAGCGTCAGCGGCCGCTTCAGCAGCGGATTGTCGTAGAGATAGATCTGGCCCACCGAGAGATAGTTGGCGGCGCGCCAGTAGGCGTTCATCTTGCCCAGCAGTTCGCCCGACAGCGGCTGATGGGTGGAACGAGTCTTGGTTGTTCTTGTCATGACTTTTGTAATTCCTTATGCTCTGTTCAGGCGGGCTCGTACTTTGGCGGGGCCGGCTCACGCTCGATAGACATGCACGGCAATATACATGGCGAGCATCCCGAGCGCGAAGCCCCAACCGACCAGGGCGAACCGCTGGAAGAGGGCGGTATTGCCCAAAGACCACACGACACCGAGGATGACCGCCCATACCAGGGCAACCCCGATCACATAGATGATGAGCGGGAGGCGCTGGGGACCCCGACGCCGCCAGGAGACGAGAGCCGCAACGACCAGGACGATGGCCGCCAGAATGACATATCCTGTGGTTGCATTCATTATTTATTAATCCTTCGTTTTGCCTGCGAGATTCAAAACGCGGCAGACCGTCTTGGCGATCATGCTTTCCTCATCCGTGTGGATGACGCGCACAGAGACCCTGCTGGCCGCCGTGGAGATCACGGCCCCGCCCTCCAGGTTTCGCTTTGCCTCCAGCTCGATCCCGAGGAATCCCAGTCCATCGCAGATCCGGGCGCGCACCGCGGGTGCATTTTCTCCGATGCCGCCTGCGAACACCAGCGTGTCCAGACCGCCCAATGCGGCTGCGAAGGCGCCGATCCATTTCTTGACCTGATAACAAAACAGTTCAACCGCCTCGGCTGCGCGCACATCCTCACCTGCGCGCCCGAGCAGGTCCTGCATATCGGAGGTGGTTTCAGAGATGCCGAGCAGCCCTGATTGAAAATTCACCATCTCGTTGAATTTTTTTGCGCTGATCCCTTCGGTTCGCTCCAGGTACCAAAGCAGGCCAGGATCGAGATCGCCGGAGCGGGTGCTCATCGGAACGCCTCCGGTGGGCGTGAGGCCCATGCTGGTGTCCATGGACCTTCCCTCATGGACGGCCGCCAGACTCGCGCCGTTGCCGAGATGGGCGAGGATGACCCGGCCGCGCGCCGCCTGCGATCCCGCCAAACGCTCCAGTTCCTCCATCAGGAACGCATACGACAATCCATGAAATCCATAGCGGCGGACGCCCTGCGCCTGGTAGCGGCGCGGGATCGGCAGCATCTGGGCGGCGCGCGGCAGATCGCGGTGGAAGGCCGTGTCGAAACACGCCACCTGCACCAGATTGGGAAACCGGCGATGGAACGCCTCGGTCAGCAGGATCTCCTCCGGCAGGTGCTCGGGATCGAATGTCTGCAGCTGATGCAGCTCCGCGACCATTTGGGGGGTGATGCGCTGCGGCTGGCTGAACTTTGGTCCGCCGTGTACCACGCGATGCCCCACCGCGGTCAGCTCCCCACGCTCAATTCGTTCCTCGATCCAATCCATCAGGATGTTGACCGCCGCGGTGTGATCCGGCGCCTTCACCCGGCGCGAAAAGCGATCGGCCCCATTCAGGCTTCTCGCCTCAAACGTCGCCTCCGGCAATCCGATCCGCTCGATACTGCCATCCAGGATCCGTTGGAGCGCTCCGCCGACCTCGAACAATGCGAATTTGATGCTCGACGAACCGCCGTTGATCGTCAGGATGCGCGGGTTAAGCGGCATCATCGATCGGGCCTCCGGCATCCGGCAATCCGAACGAAGCCAATTTTGCGCGGGTGGACTTGTAAGTTGTGTGAAGAATGCTTCGAATTCCCAGGCGTTCCGCGACCTGTACGAACATCGGGGTGTTTTCGATATAGACTACCTGCCGAACGGGAGTTTGGGCAATTTCCAGCGCAAACCGAAAGATGTCTGCATCGGGTTTGCGGACATGGACAAAGCAGGAGGAAACAAAAGAATCCACAAACCTGTCGAGCTTGAATTTCCGAATTCGGTGCAAATTCAGTTCCCGCGCTTCGTTATTGACCACAACGATCTTTAATCCATATCGGGCCTTCAGCCGCTGGACCAAATCGATCATTTCCGGATGCGGCTTCGATTGATCAAATATGAATTTCCGAAACTGTGCCGCGCTGAACGGCCGGGCCCGGTAGAAGACCACCCGCTCCAAATATTCTTCCAGTGTGAGCTTTCCCTCCTCGTAGGTGTCGAATGTCAGGTGATGCCGATCCTCCAGTTCGGACAACTTTAGTTTGAACTTCGTGGCTGCGCGTTGGCGGGCGTGATGATCCCACGCGTCGGTGAGCAGAACGCCGCCGACATCCAGAAACAAAGTTGTAATGGGAACCACTGCTTTCACTGGGCCTCCTTCCATGTGTTCTGCTGCCTTTGGCGGTTGGTGCTTCGCGTCAGAAGTATGACGCTGGATCGCGGGCCCAGGCGATAAGACCGCGGGTCCTCCAACGGCGGTTCGGTGCCCTCGGCGAACAGATCCTGCGGCGCGGCGCGGGCGGTATCCAGCGCCAGACGCCACTGAACCTCCGGCTCCGCCGGAGGCAGGCGGAAGTCGACCGCCTCGGCGCCGGCATTGAACATGAGGTAAAGGGCCTGCTGCTCATCTTCGTGAATCAGACAGGCACACTGTTTTGCGTTCCCGTCCGCCCAGTTGGGCGGGCCCCCCTGGGGGCCGAACCACTGAACCTCGGCCGCGGAATAGAATTGTTCCCTGCTGAGAACGGGATGGCCGCGGCGAAAAGCGATCATGCCGCAGGTGAAGCGAAAGATCTCCTCGTGCTTTTGAAGAAAGCTCCAGTCAT
>DATJBI010000052.1:0-60856 GCA_035515435.1 Anaerolineales bacterium | reverse complement strand
TCTATCTCGTTTCATCGAGGGTCAAGCCATGGTTTATGAGGCACATTCCACGGATTATCAAACGCGCCAGGCGCTGAGACATCTGGTGGCGGACCATTTTGCGATTCTCAAGGTGGGTCCCGCCCTGACCTTCGCGTTCCGTGAAGCCGTGGTGGCGTTGGCGATGATGGAGAAGGAGTTGATCGCGCCAGACCAGGGGTCGAATATCATGCAGGTCCTGGATGATGTGATGGTGAAGCATCCCGCATATTGGAAGAGTTATTATCGCGGCAGCGAAACCGAGCAGGCCCTCAAACGCAGGTACAGCCTGAGCGACCGGGTCCGCTATTACTGGGTCCGGCCCGAAGTCCAGGATGCATTTTTGAGACTGCTCAAGAACCTGGGCGAGGAGCCACTACCCCATTCGTTATTGACCCAGTTCGTGGGCAAATCAAAGCTCAATGCAAGACAGGTCATTGAAGGGAAGATCAAGGCGGTGCTGCAGGACTACTGGAGGGCGTGCCAGGTCCGATAGGCGGGCGGAACGGTCCCAGCCTCAAAGACCAGGCTTCTCAGCCAAGCTGGTCGAGGTATTTCAAACCGAGGCCCGTGTTAAACAGGACAATGCGTTCCTCGGGATCGACCCACTTTTGTTCAACCAGCGTCTGGAGAGCCGCCAGGGTGGCGGCACCCTCGGGCGCGGGGAAGATGCCTTCCAGCGTGCCGAACTGGCGTTGGGCCTCCAGGATGCTTGCATCGCTCACCGCCACGGCGGTTCCGCGGCTCGCACGCAGATCTTCCAAGATGAGGACATCCGCGAAACTCTTGGGCACGCGCAGTCCCGAGGCGATCGTATGCGCGTTCGTCCAGAAATCACAGAAGGTTGCGCCCGTTTCAAAGGCCTTGATGACCGGTGCGCAGCCATCGGCTTGGACGGCCACCATGCGTGGCTTCTTTGTGCTGTTCAGCCAGCCCAGGGCCTCGAGCTCCTCGAAGGCCTTCCACATGCCGACCAGCCCGGTCCCGCCGCCGGTGGGATAAATGATCACATCCGGTAAGGTCCACTCCAGGGTTTCGGCCAGCTCATAGCCCATGATCTTCTTGCCTTCCACCCGGTAAGGTTCCTTGAAGGTGGACAGGTCGAACCATCCTTCCGCCCGGGCCTTCTCGCCCGCCATGCCGGCCGCGTCGCTGATGATGCCGTCCACCAAAACGACCTCGGCCCCGGCCATCCGGCTCTCCTCGATGTTGGCGCGCGGGGTATCCTTGGGCATGTAGATGATGGCCTGGATGTTGGCGCGGGCCGCGTAGGCGGCCATCGCCCCGCCCGCATTCCCGGCGGTCGGGATGATGACCCTGTCAATACCCAGTTCCTTGGCCTTGGATACCGCCGCAGCCAGTCCGCGCGCCTTGAACGAGCCGGTGGGATTGGTGCTCTCATCCTTGACATACAGATTGGCTAGCCCGAGATCCCTCCCGATGCGCGGCAGCTCCAACAGGGCGGTATCGCCCTCCCCCAGGAAGACGAAGTTCCGGGGATCCTGCACCGGGAGCAGCTCGTGCCAGCGCCACATCCCCTTGTGACGCTGGCGGAGCGCGTCGCGGTCCACATGCTGGCGCACCGCTTCGAGATCGTAACGCGCCAGCAGAGGCGACTGGCAATCCGGACAATAGGTGTGAATTTTACTAAATGAAAATTTCTTCCCGCATCCCGAACATTCTAATTCCAGGAGAAAAGAGGTCGTTTTGGACACAGCAAAATCCTGCGCTGTAATTTTTGAGGGCATTTCAATCCTTTTTTGGCTGCAATAGTATCCACGTTGTCACCACCGTCACTGACGGGACGGCACATACGCCTCGACCCTCGCCCAGAGCTCGCGAATATTGATCGGTTTGGACATATACACGTCACAACCTGCCGCCAGGGCTTTTTCCGCATCGCCTTTGAGGGCATTGGCGGTAATCGCAATGATGGGGACGTACGCCAGCGCGGACTTGGCACTATGGCGTATGCGGCGGGCGACCTCGTAGCCGTCAATATCCGGCAGGTTGATATCGAGCAGGATCAGGTCCACTTCCGCGTTCTCGGCGACGGCGACCCCTTCGAGGCCGTTCACGGCCTGGATCAGCCGGTACCCGTGCGCTTCGAGGGCGCGTTTGACCAGCATCATATTATCCGGATTGTCTTCGACATATAGAACATTGCTGCCCATAATAACTTCTCCTTATGCTCCGTTTTTATATTCAATGGTATGGATCACCTGGTCCACGAATTTTCGCGGCGGCAAGGAACCCTTTTGATAGACGGCTTCGATGTGCCCGTTCAGACGTTTGCGTTCTTCCGCAGTGATGTCCTTGGCGCTGACCACCACCACCGGAATTTTCTGGGTGCGCGGGTCGAGCTTGATCTCTTCCACCAGACCGAACCCATCGATACCGGGCATGGTCAGGTCGGTGACAATCAGGTCGGGCAGGTTTTGGCGCGCCATCGCCAAACCTTCCCAGCCATCTTTTGCGCAAATAACACGATAGGCCTTACTCGCCTCCAGCAGGCGCCGCATCAGCAGGGCATCGTCCGCGTTATCATCGATCAATAGTACCGTCGTGGTCTTTTCGTCCAGGTTCTCAAGCGCCGCCTGCAAACCCTCGCGCGGCGCGGGTGCCTGGGATTCGCTCAGATGGATATCCACGGCAAACTGATCTTCGAGGACGTGCTTTTCGACCGGGAAGGTGTGCCCCGTGCAATTTACAACCACCTCCTCATCTTTGCCGATCAGGCCCCCCCGCAGCAGCTTTTCCAGTCCGGCAAATGCCACGGCGCTTGCAGGCTCGACGGCCATGCCCTCGCTTTTGGCCAGGGCGCGCATGGCGGCGAAGGCCTCCCCGTCGGTCACCGCCTCCATGGTGCCGCCGAACTTCTGCGTCAGATTCCACAGGTAGGTATAGGACTTTCCGGGATCGCCCGTGGAAAGGATGATGATGCGGGTGTCGGGAATGACCGGCTCGGCAATATCGCGGCCGGCCTTGAAGGCCTGCACCATCGGCGAACACCCCTCCGCCTGGATGATGGCCAGCTTCGGCACGCGCTCGATCAACCCCATGCGTTGGAGTTCTGCAAATCCCTGAGACACCCCGAGCGGCCCGAGGCCGCCGCTGACTGCCTGAACATACCAGTCCGGCGCGTGCCACCCGAGTTGTTCCACGATCTCGTAGGCGATGGTCTTCATTGATTCACGGGCGGGGATGGAACCCGTCCCGCGGTCCAGCAGGAGGTGGCGGCGCTGCGCAAATTGTGAGGCGATCAGCTTGGTCTGGTCGTAGTTTCCGCTGACCCGGATCACTTCGGCGCCGAACAGGGCCGCCTCCCGCAACTTTTCCTGCGGGACGAGGCTCGTCATGAAGACCCACAGCTTGATGCCCGCCCGGGCGCAGGCCGCGGCATAGGCCACTGCGGCGTTGCCCGTCGAGGCGATGACTGCTTCCCTCACGCCCCCCTCCACCATGGCGGCCACGGCCACCGCCGCCTGGCGGTCTTTAAATGAACTGGTCGGGCCGTAGCGTTCGTCTTTTATGTGAACATGAGCATGGCCCATTGCCGGAGCAAAGCGCTGCGACAGCCAGAGCGGCGTCCAGCCGGCCGGGTAGAGGTCCAGCGCAGCCGGATTCTCGAGCGGCAGGATATCCTGGTAACGCCACATATTGAACGGGCGCCCCGGCAGTCCGCGCAGGATCTCCCGCTTGAAAACGTCATAGTCGTAGCGTGCTTCCAGCCACTGCGACCCGCACCGGCTGCAGACGGCCGGCACGAAGGGTTCGTAGGCCTGCTGGGAGCCGCACAGATTGCACTCGAGGAAGATCGGTTTTGCCATTATAGTGTCGTCTTTTCAACGGAAGCGGGCGGCTGTGCCTCGAGCGGGAGCTCGACGAAGAAGGCGGAGCCTTCACCCTCCACACCGCTGCTTTCGGCCCACAACCGTCCGCCGTGCATTTCAACCAGGCGGCGGCTGATGGGCAGGCCCAGGCCGGTGCCTCCGGCCTTGCGGGTGGAGGAGGTATCCACCTGCGTGAATTCCTGGAAGATGGCTTCCAGCTTGTCGGGCGCAATGCCGATGCCTGTGTCGCGCACCGCGATCAGGACCTTCTGGTCTTCCGGTCTGGTGACCCGCAGGGAGATCTTTCCCTTTTCCGTAAACTTGATGGCGTTGTTGACGATGTTGATCATCACCTGGCGCAGGCGGGTTCGATCGCCCGTGATCTCGACTTCGCGGTCGGAGTCATTTTCAATGAAGAGCGCCAGGTTCTTCTCACTGGCCAGGGTCGAGGTGATGCTGTTCACCTCTTCGAGGATCTCGTGCAGCCGCAGTTTCTCCACATTCAGGTTCATGCTGCCTGCTTCGATCTTGGCCATGTCAAGCACGTCGTTGATGAGATGCAGCAGATGCTGTCCGTTCTTTTGGATCAAGCCCAGGTCATTGCGCATGGTGTCTGTCAGGGGGCCGTCCACTTCCTCGATGATCACGTCCGAAAAACCGAGGATGGAATTCAGCGGTGTCCGCAATTCATGGCTCATGTTGGCCAGGAAGGATGATTTCAAGCGGTCCAGTTCACGCAACTGGGTGACGGCCGCGGCCTGCTCGGCGTACAGCCGGGCGTTTTGGAGCGCAACCGCCACCTGGGCCGCCAGCGTGGTGAAGATGTTGGCATCCTCCTTGGAGAAGCCCTCGCGCCGATCCGACTGCACATCGAATACGCCGAGAACCCTCTCACCGACCATCATGGGCAGGGCCATTTCGGAATGCGTCTCCGGCAACAGCGGGTTGGGCAGGAAGCCCGGATCGGCATGAACATCATCGACGATCACGGCTTGTCGTTCGCGGACCGAGCGGGCCACGAGGGATTTCTCCGTATCCACCGGGATGGCATGACCGGTGGCAACCATTTGCCGGCCGACCTCACCCGCACCGGCTGCGAGCAGCAGGGTGTTCCATGACTCATCCAGAAGGTAGACATGTGCATGGTAGACGCCAAATCTTTCCTTGGTGACGTCCACCACCGTCTGCAGCAGGCGGTCGGGTTCGAGAGCCTTGGCGGTTGTCGTGCTCACCTCGGCCACGGTCTGCAGCTCTGCCGCCCGCTTGGCCACGGCTTGCTCTGCCAGTTTGCGTTCCGTGATATCCTGATTGGCGCCGTAGTAGCGGAGGATCTTGCCCTGCTCGTCACGGTCGATATGGACTTCGACCGAAAGGTATCCGGTGCCGCCGTCCGCGTAGATGACGCGGTGTTCCAGCTGGGTGCTGTAGTGCTTGTCGGTGGAGGCCAGGGCCTTTTCGATCGCGGCGCCCACCATGGGCACATCGTCGGGGTGGACGAGGCGCCGGGCATAGTCGGCCGAAGATACCTCGTACCCGCCCATCTGTTCAGCAGACGTGTGGAAGATCGAATAAAAATGGTCGTTGAAAAGGAAACGGTCCCGTTCAACGTCGTATTCCCAGTTGGCCAGCTTGGCGATGTCCAGAGCTTCTGCAAGCTTGGATTCACTGGACTGGGTGGTCTCAAGCAAACGCAAAGCCTCGATATGCCCGCTCAGTTGTTCGGCCACGGCCGTGATGATCTCGGCGGCTTCGGCGGAGTCCGATTCGACATGAGCAGAAAGTTCACCGATCGCCTCCGAACGCACCACCAGCGGATGCTTGAGCAGGCCGTCTGCCCGGTCGCTTCCGTTTCCATTCAAAGGACGAACTTCGGTCAGATCGAACGCAAAGCCTGAAGTCTCCCTGCCGTGCTCCTGCACGAATGTGTCCCAGCCCTCGCGCGTCAACCGGCGGGCCGCCCGGTCGGCCTGATCGCGGTACTGCTCGGCCTGGTTCAGCAGGCGCAGGTTCTCGATGTGCTGGGCAAGTTGCGACGCGGTGACCTGAACGAGTTCGGTCTGGCTTTTCGTCAGGACCTGATCGGGCCCATTGGCGACCTGGATGGTCCCGATCTGGGCGCCCGTCACGGTGATCGGAACGCTCAAAGCGCTCTCCGCCCCGATCGGGGCCAGCGCTTCTTCTTTCAATGGAACCACGCCCTGCTGGTCAAAGGCAAAACCCACCTTTTGGCCGCGCTCGATCGCATCCAGAAATTCCTGCCAGCCCCGCTCGGTCAGGCGCCGGATCTGTGCCTCTACTTCGGAACGTGCTTCTGCGGCCGCGGCAAACAGGGTGGCATTCTGAAGGGCAATCGCCAACTGCCCGGCCAGGGTCTCGAACACGGGCAGATTGTCTGCATTCAGCAGTCCCACCTGTTCGCTCTGCAGATCCAAAACGCCCAACAATTTTTCGCCGGCCAGCAGCGGAATCACCATTTCCGAACGCGTATTGGGCAGCAACGGATTGGGCAGGAAATTTTCGCTCCGGGTCGTGTCTGCAACAATGATGGGTTTCTTCTCTGCAACGGCCCTTCCGTTCAGTGATCCGGGCCCCACGATCAGGCGGTGACCCTTCAGCAGGAGTTGTTTCCCGGTCTCGCCTGTCCCGGCGCGCAGGGAAATGGTCCGCCCGGTGGGATCGAGCAGATAGACCTGGGCGTAATACAGGTTGAAACTGGAACGGATCATCTCCACGGCCGAGGTGAGCATTTCGCCCAGATCGGCCACCTTTTCGGTGATGGTCCGTCCAACCTCGGAGGCCAGTTCAAGATCGTGGGTGCGGGCGGCCACCCGCTGTTCGAGCGTGCCGATCAAATTGCCCAGCTGGACGGTCATGGAGTTGAACGTTTGGGCAAGCACACCGATCTCATCCCTGGATTTGAGCTTGGATTGGACGGAAAAATCGCCTTGGGCGGCCGCCTGTGCGGTATGGGTCAGACTGATCAGGGGGGCGGTAAAGGTATTCCCAAGGTATACGGCAATGCCGAGAGCCACGAGCAGGATCGCACCCAGGATGAGCAGGCTCGCGGCCAGGGTCCGGTTGGCCGATCCGTAGATCTCCGATTGCGGCACTTCGTACAGCAGGAACCAGGAAGGCGTCGTGCCGTTCAGGACCGTGATCGGCGCATAATAGTAGATATTCTGCTGATCGATCAGGGAGCCTGCCTTGCCCGACAGCAGGGCGGCGCTCTGAGCCGGCATGGTCTGGGCAAGGGTGTATCCGGTGTTCAGGTCAGTGGCCCCGCCGAAAAGCTTGCCGGGCTCCCGGTTGTCGTAGAGGAAAAAGCCCTTTTGATCCACCAGCATCACATGGTGGTTGGGGTCGTCCAGGACGCTCAGGAAATTCTTCGCAACCACATTGGCCACGACCACCCCGGCCAGTTCATTCCCGGTATATACGGGCGTTGCAAAGCGCACCACAGGGACGTTGGGCACGATGATCTTGCCCATGTCCTGTTCCAGCTCCAATGGAGATAGATACAATGAGCCCGCTGGCATCTTCGCGGGTATGGCAAAGAACGGGCGGGTCGCCTTGTTCTGCAGGGCGGTCGAGATATAACTCGCCGTTACCTTGGCCACTTCGTGCCCGCTGGCATCGATGAAGCGCACGTTATCGTAAACCGGATGGGCATCGAAGAATGCCTGCAGGTCCTGTTTGAAGTTGGCGGTATCGGAGGCGATCACGGCTGGGTCTGCCCCGGTTTGCTCGGCCGTGATGAGAGTGCGGAGATCGGGCAGGCGACTCAGGATCATGACATCCTGGCTGTGCTGTGAAAGAAAAGTCTGAATGGACAAGATGTGCTGCTGGTTTTCCGTCGTGACCTGGGCCGAGGCCGCGTCGTAGGAGTTTTGATAGATGCGGCTGAGCAGGTAGTAGGAAACAACGCCCACGGTGAGCGCGGTGATACCGACCAATGCCATGATCACTTTTGGCCGGAGCGACAGATTGGGGAATTGACGAACGATGACGGCCAGCAGGGCGACCACCGCCAAAACCGTGGCCCAGGCTGCAAAATCGCCCAGGGCGGTCGCGATCCTGAATCCCGGGTTCCAGTACTCGATCCCCAGACAGACCGCAACGGCGAAGGCAGTGATCGCGATCTGTCTCATGCGGGAGGAAGCCGGCAGCACCCAACCGATCAAGATGCCCCCCAGCAAAGCGATATATACCACCGCGATGACAACAATGCCCTGAAGCAGGAGCACGGCGACGATCGGCGGCACCAGGACATAGAAATAGAAGAGCAGGCTCCCCCCCAGGGAGAAACGGTTGCGCCGCATCAGGAGCAGGCTGAGGAGCGCGACCAGAAACATGAGCGCGGACACCGGCATGAGAACCCTGTCCGAAAGGTCGAACCGGCCCCCTTGATCGATGAAGACTGTTTTGATGTCGAACAGGAAGAATGCAAGGCCCAGCAGGGCAAAGAGCCCGGCTGTCCACCCGCCAATGGACTTGGACCTGGTCTCCGGCGCACGCGGCTTTTCAGGATTTAGGGAGCCCACTTCGACTGATTGGACGGCAGGCAGCGGTCCGGGCGGTGTTTCCACAGCGGGGGCGGCCTCGCTTTGGACGGCCGGAGGCTCCGTGTCTGCGAGCTTGGCTTCCAGTTCAGCCACTCGAGCCTGCAGAGCTTCCACCTCGTGGTTGCTCAAATGTGTGGGGAATCCTTCCCGATCGGAGAATAGGCCCTTGATTCGATTCTTTATGATATCGTCGAACTGTTTGTCATGCTCATTTTTGCGTGGCGGAATTTTATCCATCGTCATGTCTCCTCAACGGGCAGGCCCATTTAAGCAGTCTCAGGTTTGCCATCAGCCAGGCCGGGCGCTTCCAGGATCACCCGGATGTCTTTTGCGCCCAGATTCATGCCCAGTTCGCGCACGGCCACTTGCAGTGCGTCCTCCACCGTGGCGGTGCTCTGGATCTTCTGGTTGATGGAAGTGATCAGGGCCTCACGTTCGGCACGCTGCCGGACTTCGGAATAAGATCTCGCATTGCGCAGGGCAAATGCCACCTGGTTGGCAATGGATTGCAGCAGGTCGACATCGGACTCCCCCAAACCGCCCGTCACGTTCTGCTGAATATCCAGCACACCCAGTACCTGCTCCCCGAGCGCGATCGGCACTGCGACTTCCGATCGCGTCTCCGGCAAAAGCGGGTTCGGGAGCCAGCCCGGCATCTGGGCAACATCGGCGGCCAGCACAGCCGCGTTCGTGGCCGCGGCGCGTCCCACCAGACCTTTGCCCTTGGCAACCTTGTGGTGTTGGGACAACAGGGCCTGGCCCACTTCGCCCGTGCCGCCGGCCATGATCAAGTCGCCGCTCGCTTCGTCGACGAGATAAACGTGCGCATGATAATAATTGAAGACCGCCTTGACCTGTTCCACTACTTCGGCGACCAGCTGCGGTTGATCCAGGATCGTCGAAATGCGGCGGCTGACTTCGGCACTGGTGGTGACCTGCTTGGCGCGGCGGTCCAGGTTTTGGAGGGTTGCGGCCAGCTGGCCCGTCATGGTGTTGAAGGCGCCCGCCAGGGTACCGATCTCATCGGTGGAGGTGACCGGGGCTTGCGCATTCAAGTCGCCGCCCGCGATCTGCTGGGCAACCCTGGTGAGCTGGACGATCGGGCGCGACAGAAGCCGGCTCACGAAGAAAGCCACGAGGCTGACCAGCCCCGCCACGATCAACGCCAGCACCAGGCTGTTGCGGGTCTGCGTTTGAACGGGCGCCAGGAAGAAATCATTCGGCTCTGCAAACACGACCGTCCACGGCTGATTCCTAAGCCGGATCCCGGCAGCCTGCTCCAGCCCTTTACTGCCGGAGATATGGGCTGAAAAGATGGGCCGGGCCTCCACATTGGCCAGGGCCTCTTGAACATCCGGCTGGTTGGAGGAGAGTTCTGCCGCAGCGCCGGACGGCAGGCGGGAGGCGGCCTGCAGTTGGGCAAGTTTATCAGCGGGCAGCGGCACCACCGATTTCAGGTTCAGGTCCGAATCGGAAGTATCCACCAGACGGATATTGTTCTCGTCGTACAGCACGGCAAACGTCCCGGGATGGGCGAAGTTGACCACGGCTGTGTAGAGCGCCTGCTCGACCACATCCGAGCTGTAGCGCACCCGCAGCACCCCGAGCAAGTTGCCGTCGGCGGTCCTGACCGGCGCGCTGAAGTAGAGGGACTCATTTCCGGTGGTTTCGGAAAATTCGATGGGCGAGGCGTAGGATTGCGTGCCCGTGAGGACCTTCTGGTAGTAGTCACGGTCCGACCGGCTTTGCCCGACTTCGGCCGCGTCCGTATCGGCCACATCCATCCCGTTTCGATCCAACAATGCCACCGACGTGATGTAGACCGGGTCCAGGTTGTTCAGCACGCGCAGGTCCGCGTTGAGCTCGGCTTGGACCGGGCTGAGCGTACGCGCCGCGGGCGATTGGCCAAGAAAGTCCGCCATGATCTTGAGCTGGGCTTGGGCACCCACCTGATCCTTTTGATCCTGAATGAACGTATCCAGCGTCTGTTGAGTTTGAGAGGCCGCACCCTTTAATGCCTCGCTCGCGGCATCGGTCACGGTCTGGGCCGTCGTGCGCGTGGCGATGTAAGAGACCGCCGCGATGGGGATCAGCGTAACCAGCAGGATCACGAGCAGCAGCTTGGCGAACATCGGATAGGAGGGGGAATACCTGATGGAAAATGCCAACAGGCTCAGGCCTCCCAGCACGATCGCATACGGAGAGAAATCGGCCAGGACCTGCGAGGTGAGGCGGAAAGATGGATTCCAAAGCTCGATCGCCGCGATGAGCACCACGGAGGCGGCCGTGACAAGGATCGCGGCCCGCCGCGACGCCCGTGGGAAAACCCAGGCGATCGAGATCGGGGCAAAGATCGCAATATAGGCCAGCGCGTAAATATAGACGTTCGCAAACAAGAGCACCGCGATGACCGGCGGGATGAGCACCATCGGGTAGACCAGCCACAACCCCCAGACCAGGCGGCCGCGCCGGATGAGCAGGAAACTGCCCAGTCCCGCCAGGCTCATCAGGATGGTCACCGGCAGGAGGGTCCAGTCGGAGAAATCGGCCTGTCCGCTCTGTAATATGAGAACGTTGACCAGCCACAGGGTCAGAAAGAGCAAGCCCAGGACCGCAAAGAGGGCCGATGCCCAAACGCCGATCTTCTCTTGCCTTTCCTCGATCAGGGTTGGCCTTTGTTGGTTTTCAGTCATGTTGCCTCGCTAACTCGATCTGCCTTGGCAGCTTGCCCAAATCACCGATGGGTCGCAGGAGCGGATCGTTCATGAGGCGCCCCTTTCCCCCGCCGCTCCAGGCTCTTGGCGGCCATCGGCCGGCTTCAATTTCACGCTGGAGTGCGAATTCAAGGCGCGTCCCACTTCCCGGACAGCCACCTGCAGGGCGCTTTCCACATCGGTTGTATTCTGGATCTTTTGATTGATGGAAGCGATCAACGCTTCGCGTTCGGCCCGTCGCTGCACGTCGGAATAGGAGCGGGCGTTGCGCAGCGCCAGGGCCACCTGGTTCGCGATGGACTGCAGCAGATCCACATCTTCCTGCTTCAACCCGGGGGCTGTATTCTGCTGGACATCCAGCACGCCCAGGACCTGGTCGCCGATCGAGATCGGCACAGCGACCTCCGATTTGGTATCAGGCAGCAGCGGGTTGGGCAGCCAGTCCGGGTTCTGCGAGACGTCGGAGGCCAGGACCGCCGTATTGGTTTGGGCGGCGCGCCCTACCAGGCCTCTGCCGGCCGGCACCTTGTGGCCCCTCCCCAGCAGGATCCTTCCGGCCTCGCCGGTGCCGCCCACCATGGCCAGGTCACCACTGGGGTGATCGACCAGATAGATCTGAGCATGATAATAGTTGAAGGAGGCCTGCACCTGGACCACAACCGCCGCGACCAACTGCTGTTGATCGAGGATGGTGGAGAGGCGCCGGCTGACTTCGGTGGAGGTGGCCAGGGCTTTGGTGCGCTCAGCCACGCGCTGTTCCAGCGAACCGATCAGGTCATGCAGCTGGGAGGTCATATTGTTAAAGGCCCGGGCCAGGGTCCCGAGCTCGTCGCCGCTCGGCATCTCCAATCGTCTTTCCAGGTCTCCCTGGGTCACGGCGTCGGTCAGCTCAACGAACTGTCCGATGGGGTTCAGTACGATTCGACGCATGATCTGGTACAACGCCAGGGTGACCAATCCGACGGCCAAAATGATGCCGGCGCCGAATCCCAGAAGGATCGTGTTGTAGCCCTGGTTGAATTGCTGCTCGCTGTAATCCACAATGCTGTCGCCGAGAACCGTCTTGCCGGTCCCATGGCAGGTTTGACAGCTCGGCGCATTGTAGAGAGGCACCACATTACGAATGACCGACTTCCCCCCCACTTCCACGACCAATTGCGTGGGACGTTTTTCCGGGGGCAGCTGGTGACAGCCCCAACAGGTGGGATCTTTTATGTCCTTCGGCATGCTCTCGGGCTGGATCGTCGGCCCGCCGGGAAAGCCGCTCGCGAAGGAGGACAGTACATCCTGATCGTTGTAGATCGCAATGCTATCCAGTTGTTGACCGCCGACGTTCTGCCCCAGGTTGGAGAGGGCACTCGTGACCTCGTCCTTGCGGCCGGCCAGCATCGCATTATCCAGCAAGGTCTTCGCAACCGAGTTGATCGTCTCGGTCTTCTGGATCTCGCTCTGCCACAACCGGGCTCGAATGTACTGCGAAATGCCGATGAACGCGATCCCCAGGATGATCACCATGGTAATGGTGATCCCCAGGGCGACTTTGAACCGGAGTCCCTGCTTTTGCCACCATCTCATTGTGCCCGTTCTCCTTCCAGAATTAAATCCTCTTGTTTCATCGACATTTCAACTCTGCCCAGACCAAACTCAGGGCCTTGTCATCCCAGACACGTTTCCGCCGAGGTCGGCGATGCTGTCATACATTACCTGGAAGACATAGGTGTTGTTGTGGGCAAAGGCACCGGGGTCACTGGCAACATAGATGTAGTTGTAGGCAGCGCGCAGCAGGCGCGGCGTCCAGGCATTGTATTTGTTAGCGGCGGTGATCTCCGCCGGGTCCGCCTTGCCGTTGCCGTTGGTATCGATAAAGAAATAGGGGTAGGTCTTCTGATCGTACACCAGGGGCACCCCGGCGGTCTTCTTGGCATAGGCCTGGATGGCCACGAGCAGGTCATCGTGCATGTGTTGGACCTCGAAGGCCACCCCTTCCTGGGTGTTGCCGTCGCCGGCATAGTCCGTGGTATTCACGCGGATGTTCTTGACATCCGCCGCGAAGGTATGGCACTCCGTACAATATTCAACCTTGACCTTCAGGGTGTGCTGGTCATGACATTGGATGCAGGTGAAGAAATTTCCGCCGCGCGTAAAGCGGCCCTGGTACGTCTTTCCCGCGTATTCATAGGCCCCCTGTGCCTCGGTGCCGAAGGAGGTTGCGCCTGAAATGGAATGGCTGTCCACAAATGCCAGATTGGCGCTGGGCGTATCGTCGCTGGGCGCGGCTACTTTGGCAATTGCGTCATCAACCGTTTGTGTCGAAGCCCGGCCCTCATGGCAGCTGACGCACAATGAGACCGGCCCGAGGCCCGTGATCCGCTTGCCCGACGGAAAGGTGACGCTGTCCAGATTCGAGGAGGCATCATTGTGGCAGACAAAACACGTGATCGTCGTGCCGATCACAGCCGGATTTTCCACGGTGCCCGCCGCCGTCCCGTCCACTCCGAGGAAATCAAGAAAACCGGGCCTGCTATGACACTTGGCACAAGTGACCGGAATCTGCTGCGGACTAGTATTATCCCAATGGGTGAAGGCGGCCGCCTGTGCAGCCGCGTGGGGCGACGACTTCCATAGATCGTCAAAAGATACCGGCGTCGGGGCCGCAGCCGTGGGGCATACCAATGTGGGGGCGGGCGCGGCAGCAGCGCTGGGACTATCCGCTGTGCTGCACCCGGCCACGACACAGGCTGCTGCCAGCAGGACGGGTAGGATGAACCAGAGTTTTGGGCCGTTGAACCATTTTTGAATTCTCATTGACATTCTCCTAGTCACACTTCTTTATGGATGGCCGGCCGTCAGCGCGGCCCGGCGGTCCGCCCTTTCGGGGTCCGGCGGCCTCCAATTTGGGTCGCGCCCGCCTGCCCCGGTTTTTTGTTCATGGGGACGGGAGCCCTCAGGCGGCGCTGGTCGCGCCGGAGCAAGACCAGGCCGGCGATCCCGAGGAGGAACACCAGCCGCATTCGTTCCTGTTCTGATCTCGATCGGTATTGATCTTCCTTCATGGCAGCCTCATTCGCCCGAACCCGATGCGGTGTTCGGCGCTTCCACGGCCTGCAGCAACGGGAGCGTGAGCGTGAAACAGGATCCTTTGCCCACTTTGCTTTCCACGCTGATCCGCCCGTTGTGCTTTTCGACCACGGATTTTACGATGGCCAATCCCAGGCCGTTGCCCTCGATGTCAGGATGGCCGTTGTTGCGCACGCGATAAAAGCGGTCGAAGATATGAGGCAGATCGTTCGCAGGAATGCCATAGCCGGTATCCTTCACCTGAAAGACCACCGCATCTGCGCCCGTGATGATCGAAAGGTGGATGGAGCCTCCCTTGGGAGTATATTTGATGGCGTTGCCCACCAGATTGCGCAGCGCCTGTTTCAGCTGCCGGACGTCTCCCTGGACCACCGGCCGGACCGCGGTGTTCTCGAGCAGGAGGGCCTGCTCCCTGGCTTCGGCCTGCGGCTGGAATTCCTCCAGCACGTCGCAGATGACGGCATGGGCATCGATGGGTGCGTGCCTGGGTTCCATGTCCATGTCGATCCGGGCCAGCTCCAGCAGGTTCTGCACCAGTTCATTCATGTTTTCGGCGGCCGCGAAGATGTGCGCGACGTAGCCCAGCTGGGTGTCATTAAGCGATCCAACCTTTGGCAGCATATCGCTGAAACCCAGGACAATGCCGATCGGATTTTTCAGATCGTGGGTGACGGTGGAAATGAATTCATTCTTGACTTTTTCCAGGGCCTTGAAATGAGTTACATCGTGAAGCAGCGCAACACAGCCGCCTTCTTCAATGGGTGTCAAGAGCGCGGTGAAAACGCGCTGGTCCGGCCAGGTGATCTCCCCCGTCTTGGGTTCGTGCGAATCCAGGGTCTCATCCACCAGGCGGACCAATGGATCATATCCGCCGTCACGCCCGAGCGGCCTCTCAAGTTTCGCCTGGTAATCGGTGAACAGTTTTTCCGCCGCCGGGTTCAACAGGGAAAGACAGCCCTCGGCGTTGAACATCAGAATGGCATCCGCCGCGCTCTGGAGGACCGCGGCCAGCTTCTGCCGTTCGCGTGAGACATTGGCATACAGCTGGGCGTTCTCCAGCGCGATGGCGGCCTGGCTGGCGATGGCCTCCAAAAGAACCTGGTGTTCCTGCCTGAAGTATTTGGCACGCTCGTGGGTCAATACCAGCAGGCCGATCAGGGCGAAACGGCCCAGCATGGGGACGATAATGACCGAACGCGTGGCATCGTCCGCGCTGCCGTTCCAGCGCGGGTCGTGATGCGCATCGTCGATGATCAGACTCTGGTCGATTTCCCTGATCTGATCCAGCAGGGCATCCAGATGCGAGGCCGGCATGCGGGCCGTGCCGGAGGCGATCAGATATTCCTTGTGGATGTTCCCCTTCGGATTGAGCAGGATGACGTGGCCCTGCCGCGCGCCGAGCGTCTCCACGGTGCGGTGCAGGACGATATCGGTCAATTCATTGAGGTCGAGCCGGGCGCTCAATTCCTTGCCGATCTCGGGCAGGATCTTGAGTTCATCATAGCGGCGCCTGATCACGTCCTCCGATTCCTTGACGCGCAGTTTTGTCTGGATGCGCGCCATCAGTTCGCGGCGGTCAAACGGTTTCATGATGTAATCGTCGGCACCGAGCTTCAACCCCGACTGCATATCCAGGGGGTCCAGCCGGGCGGCGGTCAGCATGATCACCGGGATATGCTGGATGGATGGTTCCGCCCGAATTTCCCGGAGAACTTCAAACCCGTCCTTGCGGGGCATGTTCACATCCAGCAGAACCAGGTCCGGCATTTCCGCCCGGACCTTTTCCAGCGTCTCCACGCCATCCGCGGCAGTGCTGAACGCATAGCCTTCATCTTCCATGTAACGGGAGAGCAGGGTCAGGTTATCAGGCACATCGTCCGCGACCAGGATCCGAAATTGATGCTTTGGCTCGGCACCCTTCTGCTTTTGCGTTGTGGATCGCCCCATTCCATCGAGCAGGTCGGTCACGATCTGGCAGACTCGTTCCGGCCGGACCGGCTTGATGATGACCTCGTTTACCTTCAACCGCCGCGCCGTCTCCTTTAAGCCGGGGACGTCATAGGCGGTGATCAAGACCGTGTGGGTGGGCCGGCCGGCCGGATGCAGCTGCATCTTCTCAATCAATTCCAGCCCATTCATTTCGGGCATCATCATGTCAGTGATGAGCAGGTCCACGCCGTTGTTTTGAACGCTTTCCAGCGCAGACTTGCCGCTGGTGGCCGAAATGACTTCAATCTCCGGGTCCAACTGCGATATGGCACGCGAAAGCGTAATGGCAGTGTTCGGATGGTCGTCCACGACCAGGATACGCGCTTTGGAATTAGGATGCATGAATGTTCGTTCCATGCCCTTATTTTCCCCGATTTTCGCCCCCGCTACGATTGTCTCATGGGAGAAAAAGTTGGCAAAAGTTGGCAACGGCCCGGCGGCCCACCGCACCCCTCCCGGGCGGGAGCGGCAGCCGTTTTGCTCCCCCCGGCCAAATGGAACGGCGGAATTACCCTTCCACGAGGCGGTAGCCGATCCCGCGCACATTAATCACGTAGATCGGATCGCGTGCATCCGGTTCGATCGCCTGCCGGATGTGATGCACATGCCACTTCACCAGTTCCTGCGCCTCGCGGGCCTCGACCTGATACCCCTGGGCCTCGGTGACCAAGGTCTGATAATCCACCACATTGGGCGCATGGCGTACCAAAACCAGGAGGTAGTCAAACGTGGCCGGCGGAAGGTTGATGGAGCGGCCCTCGACGGCGAGCCGATGCGTCTGCAGATCGAGCGACAATTTTCCAAATGCCAGGAAGCGTTCACTCGAATTCGCGGCGACCCCGGCCGGTTCCACCCGCGGCTCCTGATCGCTTTCCAGCTTCTTTAATTCTGCCTGCAGCACTTCGATCTGCGACTGGACCTCCCGCTTGCGGCGTTCTTTTTCCCGTGCCTCAAGGATGGACTGCGTCCGGTCGATCAGGGCCTGCGGCTGCAGCGGCTTCAGAAGATAGTCCACGGCTCCCTGCCGCAGCGCGTCCAGCGCCGAATTGATGTCGGGCTGGGCCGTGAACAGGATCACGGGCAGCTCAGGGAAGCGGGCATGGATGACTTTCAAGACCTCCATCCCGTTCATCTCCGGCATTCGAATATCGAGATAAACCAGGTCGAAGGTTTGCTGCGCCAGGAGCGTCAGCCCTTCCGCCCCGCTGGCCACCGCGGTGGCCTTGATGTTGGCGCGCTGAAGGATCCGCGGCAGGGTGTGCCGGATGGTGGCTTCATCGTCAATGACCAGGATATTGCCTGAGATTCCCATGCTTAGTTCTTCCGGCGGACGGGCAGCCAGACCTTGAAGGTTGCCCCGCCTTTGGGATTGTTTTCGGCGGAGATGATGCCGCCGTGCTGACGGATAATATCTTGAGAAATGGCCAGCCCGAGGCCCGTGCCGGTTTCCTTGTTGGTGATGAAGGGTTCGAATATGCGCGGCAGGACCCGGGGATCAATGCCGGGGCCGGTATCGGAAATGGAGAGCAGAATCAGCCCCTCCTCCGGTACGGATCTTGTTTGGATCGAGAGCTTGCCGCCCGATTGCATCGCTTCCACGGCATTTACGAACAGGTTCAAAACGACCTGACGGATCTGGTCGGAGATGGCCGGCACGGGGGGCAAATCGGGGTCGGGGAAGAACTCCAGGTTGATCTTGTTGTGGCGCATGTGGGTGGTGGTCAGGGCAATCACGCTTTCGACAATGTGGTTCAGCTCGATGTCCTGGAAATCTTCGGTGCGCGTCGGCCGATAGACGGTTTGCAGGCGTTCGAGCAGGATCGACATCCGTTCGGTTTCAGACAGGACAATGTCGAGGTCCTGACGCCCCTGCGAAGACAGGGTCTGCTCATCCTTGAGCAGGAACAGGGCGTTCTGGATGGCCTGGAGCGGGTTGTTCAACTCGTGGGAGACCGAGGCCAGCAGGCGTCCCACCACGGCGAGTCGTTCGCTTTGGATCAATTGTGAGCGGACCGCCTTTTCCTGGGTCAAGGAGGTCTGCAGTTCCGTGTAAAGCCTGGCCTGCTGCAGGGCCACCGCCAGCTGGTCGGCGACGGTGGTCATCAGGCGCATATCGCGCTGGGTCAGGCGGCCGGGCAGAACCTGCAGAATGTCGAGCACACCGACCACTTCCTCTTCTATTTTGATTGGAACGGTCAATTCGGACTGCGTTTCGGGAAAGATGGTATTGCGAACAAAGAACACGACCTGATCCACATCGTTCGTGATAAATGGCTGTTCGGTCTCTGCGACATGACCGACGATGCCCGCCCCGGCCGGCAGGCGGTATCCCCTTTCGAAAAGCCGGTCACCAATTTCTCCGCTCCCCCGGCGGGCCAGAAGATCGCCGCTTTCAGGATCGACCACATAGATCTGAACATGGTAATAGCCAAAGTCCTGTTTCAGCAGATCGACCATATCCTGCATCAGTCGATCAGGGTCCAGGGACGCCGCCAGCTGACGGCTGATGTGATACAGTGCATTGATCTCCCTGAGATCCTGGCGGGTGGCTTCCAACAAAGTGGCATTCTCAATGGCAATGGCAGCCTCGATCCCCAGGGCGTCAAGCAGCTGGCTGTCATCCGGCAGGAAGGCATTTGGCTGGTCGCTCTGAATGCTGATCGTGCCGACACAGCGCTCGTTCCTTTGGATCGGGGCAACAATGAGCGAACGAAAGTCCACGGGTCTGGCCAGATTTAGAAAGCGCGGCTCCGTGGCAGTATCTGAAATCGCAACCACCCTGCCGGTCGCAACGACCTCGCCTGCCACGCCCTCGCCCGGATGCATATTGAGCTGGGCCCTGAATTCGCCGGGGGGGCCGGCCACCGCCCGCGGGACCAGGATCTGCCGGTCACTTTCCAGGAGATGCAGGACTGCATTCCTGGTGCCCGGGATCAATTCCATCGCCGAGTCGGCGATCAGTTGGAGCACCGTTTGAATTCCGATCTTCTCGGTCTCACCCAGGGCGCGCTCAATGTTGGCGAGCGTATTGGCGACTTTAATTTGCTTTTGAATCTCGGATTCCTGCTGGATGGTCCACAGCGCCAGCGCAAAGTGATCCGCGGCGAATTCCGCCTCGTTCATTTCTTTGGCGCTGAAGTGATGCGGCGCAGCATACGCGATGATCGCCGCGCCCCATTTTTGTTTTTTGGTGATCAACGGAATGCACAGCACAGACCGGGGTGAATGGGCGAGATATCCGAAGAGAGTGGGGTGAATCTCAGCGCGGGGCTCCGGGAGGTCCTCCAGGAACTGAACATGCCCGGCACGCAGTGCCGCCGCGGTCATTTCCAACTCAGCCCGTCCCAATGAAAGGCTGGCAACGGGTTTCTCCAGGGGCATGGTCGAGGCGATCGGGGTGGCCTGCTCCTGGACTGCGTCCCAACGAACCAGGAAAGCGTAATCGGCCACAAATAGGTTTACGAGGTGGGTTATCAGATAATCATAGCGATCGTCTATGTTCTTGGGAGTCAAAATATCCCGGAGGGTCATCGTAACCAGGGTAAGGTAACGATCGCGGGACTGCAATTCATCCAGGATGCGTGTGCGTTCGGCCAGTTCATCATGCAAACGACCGCCCAGATAGCCGGCGATGACCGCCGTTAAGATCCCAGGCAGGGCCATGGCGGCCCAGGCAAGCGAGTCCCTCCCGCCAAACCCGGCCAGAAGCAATCCGCTCAGGGCAGCGCCCAAAACACTGGCGATCAGTCCCGCACGCATCCCAAAGTACCAGCCGGCCACCGCCACAGGGATCGCCACGAGCGCCGCGCCGATCGGACCCACGTTTATGAGAAGAACAAAGCTCGCCGCATAGAGAATTGTCAACCCCAAGACAATAGCCAGCCGTCCCCACACCGGGCGCGGGTACAAATCGTGCTTTTTGAACTGGTACGTTGCACCGCCGCTGCCCAATTGTCGCATATGTGCTAGATTCTACTCCCTATTGTCCCGGCCAGGCCACTCTGGGGGGGTGCGCAGGAAGGCCTCGTCCATTCATTCCAGGAGTTCTCCCGGCGGGAAGGAACCGGCGATAAAGTTGCCAAACCGCCGCCAAAGCGGATCGGATCCGTAATTCCTGCCGGGGTTCAGCGGCCCAACCGCCTGAAAGGCCGGAAACCTGTTGGAAAGACCGCGGCGGGAGCGGGGCGATTCAGGATCTGTTCGATGCAGTGAGGAAGCGACCCGCCAACAGGCTCAGCTGGGTAAAGCTGACGGGCTTTAGTAGAACCAGGTCCACCTGTGCCTGCAGGCTGGCGGCAAACTCCGCATCGGCAGAGACGATGATCACATGCGCGTGGCGGGTGCGCGGATCCTGGCGAATCTCTCCCAGCAGCGACGCGCCGTTGACTCCCGGGATGTGCAGATCCAAGATCACGATCTGCGGAACCAACTCCGCCAGGCGTTTCATGGCCGTCCCTCCATCCTGGACCGACTCGGTAGCATAGCCGGCCTGCCGCAGCGCATTCGTAAATACCAGGTTTTGATCCTCGTTGTCCTCGATGATCAGTGCAACGGGTTTGGTGTTCATTTGCGACATTTCCTAAGTGGACTCTCTTTTTGGCCGCAGAGGCAATACCACGCTGAACGTGCTTCCCTGGCCGATCTTGCTGCTCACATTAACGGTGCCGTCCATGGCCATAACAAGTTGTTGAACGATGGCCAAGCCCAGCCCAACTCCGCCGAACTTCCTCCCGGTGGATTCATCCGCCTGACGAAACGGTTGGAAGATAAGCGGCAGGTCCTGCTCCGAGATGCCGATCCCGGTATCCTGGACCTGCATCATCCATCGTTCGCTGCCGTCCAGGCGGACGTGTATTTCAATGCCGCCGGACTGGGTGTATTTGATCGCATTGACAACCAGGTTGGACAAAATCTGCTCAATTCTTTCCTTGTCCCCCAGCAATGAATTCGGCAGTTGAGGGTCCACTTCGAGTTGCAGCGACAATCCCTTTTTCAACGCCAGGGGCAGATAATTCTCGCGGACCGTGTGCGCCAGGACCTTGGGAGAAAATTCACTCTGCCTGAGGCGCAGCAGGCCGCTTTCGAGTTGGGATTGGTCCAAAAGTTCGGCGAAGACCCGTTCCAGCGTACGCGTGTTATTGATGATCCGCTCGGTGATATCCATCTGTGCCAGGGTCAGCGGCCCATACACATTCTGTTGCAGCATTTCGGTCATGCCCAGCAGAGCCCCCAGCGGCGTTCGCAGTTCATGGCTGACACGTGCAATAAAACGGGTTTTGAATTCATTGGCTTCCATCACCCTCTGCGCCATTTCCTGGATATCCTTGATCTCGACCGTAAAGCGGCCGACGGCGATCTGCAGGGCGCCGCGGATCCGTTCCTGCTCCGCCAGGATCAATTTCTCCCGGCTCTGCATAAAGCCGCGGATCACTGCGTTTTCATAAGCATCCACCACATCCAGGGCCTGTGGAATGAGGTCCCTGTCAAATACGGCTAACGTGAACTTGCGCGTTTCCCGGCCCAGGGCCAGGGCGGTTTGAGCGCTCAATCCCATTTGGCACATTTTGGCCCCCTGTTCCGTCCCCAACTCAGGATGTGCCAACATGCCGATCAATGCGTCTGCTTCCTGACCGGCGATCTGCCCCAGCTCGCGCGGGTGAAACTCGGCACGGTTGGTGAACACAGTCTCTTGCAGGCTTCGGCGATAGCGATTGACCAGCTCGGCGCGCTGGCCCTGCATTCGCCGGGCGAACGTTTCCACCAACTGCTCCGTTTGGATCGAAGTCGGCTTGTCCATCCGGGGTCCCGATTTCAGCCCGCTCCGCCGCGCAGGGCAGTCCGCATTCGCTCCAATTCCGTGCGATGCTCTTGATCGATGCCCTGGATGAAACCTTCGATGACCGCCTGCTGATACCGATCGACGACCTCCAGGATGAAGCGGGTCTGATGATCTTCGAAATGATCCAACAAGAAACCGCGGGTGACCTCGTTTAACTTCAGCACGGTTCCAACATTGAAGCCAGCCTGATGCAATTTTCCGCCGTGCTCCCCGCCAGAAAACCCGGCCTGCCCCAAATAGCTGAGCACGGCCGCGGCCTCCTCTGCGGCAGTTTGTTTCAACATACCCGGGCGCACAAAGGCGCGATTGGCGAACAAGCTCTCCTGCAGGATCTGCAGATAGCGACCGACCAGCTCGGCGCGGCTCCCTTCCACCCGTTCTGCCAGCAGGTTCATCACCTTGTCATCCTGATCCGCAGCGGCGCTTTTCATAGAGGCGGCTGGAAGGCAAGCTCAGTTATTTGACCAAATAGGCCCCATGGCCGCCGCCAAATGGACCAAAAGAGTCAACGTCCTCTTTTGCAAAATCTGATTCTTCAAAACCATTCCACTGAAACAATGAAATAAAACCTGGCTTCTCCAGCTTCCAGGGGGGCAATAGTTCCTGGTAATCCTTCAAGGTGCGCTTATAGGTTGGTGTCCCCATTTGCTCATAGATCTTAATGGCCTGAGCTCCGCTCGGGCTGTCGGGTATGTCTGCTCCCTGGGCATTGAATACCAGACAACTGCCGGGGGCAGCCCAATCGTAGAGGCTGTGCACGGCATGAACAATATCCTCGTTTGGTATGAGGGCACTGACACCCCAAAAGACAAACGCCACTCTCCGGCGTCCGCTCAGGATCTTCTCCACCTCGGGGCGATTGAGCATTTCTTCCGGCCGACGCGCATCGGCCTGGAGAAAGTAGACATTGGAGGTATCCTTCACGATTTCGCGGGCGTATTCCACAACCACCGGATCGTAGTCGGAATAAATAACGACCGTGCCTTTCCTAACCTTATGATGGATATGATCCATGGTCGGCAGGCCGGAGGCGAAATCGATGATCACATCATACCCGCGTTTTTCACTTAACTCCACGGCAATGTCTTGCAGGGCCCAGCGCTGCAGACGGGCAAACTTGGCGACAAACGGAAGGACCTTGAGCACCTGTTCGGCCGCCTGGCGGTCCACTTCAAAATTATGGTTGCCGCCCAGGTAGTAGTCGTACATTCTCCCCGCGGAGGGTTTGCTGGCATCGGCGATGCTATCATTAGGCATGATCTTCTCCTTGAACATTGGTTACAACACCACGGGTTATATTTTATCCGAAGTTCATATCACGGAACCTTTCAAAAATGAATAGAGCATTTCGGACATGGACGGATCCAATCCGGGATGGCGGAATCCGGGCACCGGGCGCAGGTTTGGGGCAACCCTCGAAAGCAATGCTGTGAGGCGGATCGCGGCGCAAGCAACTTGAGGCCCCGGCCAACGGACAGTACGGGCGCGGATGCCTGGTGGAAAATCCGGTTCTTCGATCATCCGAGTTTTTCCCTGAGCCAATCCGCGGTCAGGGGGCGATAAATGTAGGGGATGTTATTGCAGACGTGATTGCCGTTTTCGAACATGGCCAGCTCGGCGTTCGGGCCGACCGCCTGGACGATCTTGTGCGCCTGTTCCCAGGGGATCAAACGATCCAATCTGCCGTGAATGACGAGGAAGGGCTGTTTGATCCTGTGTGCGACGCCCTCCAGCGAAAGTTGGCCCGCCCTGCGCCTTGCATCCGCCGCGTCCTGGGCGCCGGAATGATATTGGAACGCGGCGCGCGTCAGGGATGGCGTATTGTCCCAGCATTCGCCAAAGTTGAAGGGACCACAATTGCCCACCGCGGCTTTGAGGCGCGGCTCGAAGGCCGCGGCCCGCGCAGCATAGTAGCCGCCCAGGCTGACGCCCGCCAGACCGATCCGGTCCAGATCAAGATCGCTGCGCCGTGACAGCGCATCCAGTGCGGTGGAGACCGCCGACTCAAAATCAGGGCGGATGTGTGAGTGATAGCCGCATTCGCCCTGCCCCGGCCCGTCCAGCGAGAGCGTCGCCAGGCCGCGCTTGAGAAAAACTTCCTCCCAGCAGAAGAACTCCTCTTTGGCAGAGTCCAGGCCGGGCAGGAGCAATATCAGGGGCGGACGAGCCGCATTCAACGGGCGCCGCAGGGTCGCGGCCATCCTAGCGCCCTCGAAGGGAATTTCAAGACGTTCCGCCCCGGGCTCGAGAAGTTTCAGGCCCCGGGCGAAGGCCTCCACCGATTTTCGCGAAGCGGACATGTACTCATCCGGGAAGTCTTGAAACACAAAGCGGCCGAAGTGATAGCACAGCGCCGCGCCGATATAGGCCTCGCCTGCGCTGATTGCGCTGCCTTGCGCCTCTGCCTTCTGCGCGAGCTCATGATGCACATCGCCGGTGGCGACCCATTCCCGGCACCAATCCTCCCATTTGTCCACGCGGCCGGCCGTGCGGACAAAATCGTTATAATCCACGCCCTGCGCTGTAAAGCGCGGCGCCCAGTTCTTGAGCGCGGCCTCGACCCTTTCGTCAGGCATATTTTTTCCTGGTCCTTTATTCGCCGGCAGGCGCGCGACAGATCAAGACTTCCAATTCCTCGGTGGGGGCTTCCAGCCAAAAGCCGTCCCCCGATTCAATCCACAGAACGGATTCAGCTTCCAGGGGGTAGGCGGCCTCGCCGACGCGCGCCCGTCCCGCGCCCGAAACCACATAGAGGAATCGCTCTGCGGCTGTCGGCTGCCCAGGCTGAGTATGCGAGCCCGCCTCCAGCCTGACGCGTTCGATCTGCAGCGCCCGGCTTCCCACCATCGCGCCGTTGGCCAGGGTGGTAGAAGCAACCCCGTTCTGCCGCTTCACGGGCAAGTCTTCTGGATTGAAAATCGTCGGCATGTTTCTCCGTCTCCGCGATCAGCGGATCCAAAACTTGAAAAAGGGCACCGGTCTGTGCGCGGCGCGCATGTGGTCTGCCCGTCACCCAGCGGTTGCATGTTCATCGTTGCGCGGCGGCAGACTCCAGCGCAGATCGGCGCTCGTCCGCAATTCCGGGAACGCCTGAGACTCAGGCATCCGGGGCCCACGTTCAAGTGTCGTCGGTGACCCACACGGTCTGTTTGGGCGGCGGACCCCAGAATTCCACGAAGGAGAAATTCTCCTTCGTGGAATTCTCGAACCAGTGAACTTCGCTCGGCCCGACGACGGCCACCATGCCCGGCGCGAGACGATAACTGCCCTCGTCGACATGCAGGATGCCCCTGCCATGCAGCACATAGAAGACGTGATGACAGTCGGTGTGATAATGTCTGGCCGCGCTGTCGCCCGGATGATAGATGATGCGGTCGGCCCGCACGGCCTGCGCATGCAGCGGCACATGATCGGTGACCAGATCGAGGCGGTCGCGCGTGTCGCGCGTCGAGTGCAGGTGCGGAAGTTCGTCGAAGGTGATCAGTTTCGCCATTCAGGCCTCCCGCTTCCTGATCGAAGGGCGTTGAAATCGATCGGAGCATGTGCAACAGGGATCAGGAGCGGCCTGCCTTCCAGCCAGCTCTTAGCTGTGGGATCCAAAAGGAAGAGGCGCCGCCCCCAGCCTGGAGGGCGGATCGCAGAGGTCCGGCTTGCACGTTACGAACGATAATTAAAGGCCAGCAATTTCATTTCGCTCATCTCTTCCATCGCATATCGCAGGCCCTCGCGCCCAAAGCCGGAGTGTTTGACACCGCCGTAGGGCATATGGTCAATGCGGAAGGTCGATACGTCGTTCACCATCAGGCCGCCCACCGCGATATCGTCAAAGGCCTCTTTGATGACATTCAGATCGTTGGTGAACAAACCGGCTTGCAGGCCAAAATCGCCCTCGTCCACTGCGGCAATTGCCTGCCGAACATCGGTGTAACGATAGAGACCCACCAGCGGCGCGAAGACCTCCTGGCAGCTCACCCGCATCTGCGGCTGAATGTCCGCCAGCACGGTTGGCTGCCACAGGTTGCCCGTCCTGGCGCCGCCCGTCAGGACGGCCGCGCCCTGCTGCCGGGCTTCCGCAACCCATGCTTCGACGCGCTCGGCCGCGCCCTGATCGATCAGCGGACCGACGTCCGTTGACTCCGCCAGGGGATCGCCAAGCTGGAGTGCGCGCACGCGCGCGACAAGCTGGCGCACGAAGGACTCGTAAACGTCCGCATGGATATAGACCCGCTGGACCGAAATGCAGGATTGACCCGCGAAGGAAAATCCGCCCCAGGCCACGCGCTCGGCTGCATAGGCGAGGTCGGCATCCCGGTGGACAATGACGCCGGCGTTTCCGCCCAATTCCAGCGTGACGCGCTTGCGCCCGGCCCGGGTTTTGAGCGACCAACCTACCGCCGGGCTGCCGGTGAAAGTCAGAAGGCGGATGCGGTCATCTTCAATGAGAGGCGCGGCGTCCTGCGTTGTGCTTGGCACAACACTGAAACCGCCGGCGGGCCATCCCGAAGCAGAGACGATCTCGGCCAGCTTGAGGGCGCTCACGGGGGTCTGGCTGGCCGGGCGCAGAACAATGGGGTCGCCGGCCGCGAGGGCCGGTGCGACCTTATGCGCCACCAGATTAAGGGGGAAGTTGAAGGGGCTGATGCCGACCACGGGTCCGAGCGGGACGCGCCGGACCTGGGCCTCGCGCCTCTCGGTACCCGGGATCCAATCCAGCGGCACGACCTCGCCATAGAGTCGTTTCGACTCTTCCGCCGCGACCTGGAAGGTGAAGACCGCCCGATCCACTTCGAGCCGTGCCGTGCGAATCGGTTTGCCGGCTTCCAAGGCTATGGTCTGCGCAAATTCCTCGCGGCGCGCCGCGATCCCGGCGCTGATCTTTTCCAGCACCTCGGCCCGCTTCCAGACCGGCAATTTGCGCGTGTCCTTGAAGGCCGCGGCCGCTTTGGCAATTGCCGATTCAATCTCCTGCGCCCCGGCGCGGTGAACGACCGCGATCAGGGCCGCGTCAAACGGACTGCGTACCTCGATCGCATCGCCGCTCTTGATCCACTCGCCGCCCACATAGCAGCCGTACTCGCCCAGGCGCGGCTGTTCACTGCTGTTCTGCGCGGCGTGCCTGACCGCCGCGCTGCGAAGTCTCTCAGGTGCTGCCATCCAAACCTCCGTAAGACAAGACTCTCGAATCTCTATGCATCGGACAAGGTCCCGCCCAGATACAGACGGGCGATGTGGGGATTGCCCAGGATCTCCCGGTGCGTGCCTTCCAGCCGCACCTGTCCGCTTTCCATGACGACCCCCCGACTTGCGATCCCAAGCCCGGCCCGAACGTTCTGCTCCACCAGCAGGATCGTCCTGCCGTTCGCGTTCAGCAGCTTGACGGTCTCGAAGACCTGCTTAAGGGTTTTGGGGTCCAGCCCCATGGACGGTTCATCCAGCAGGATCAGGCTCGGTTCCAACATGAGCGAACGGGCGAATTCCACCAGCTTTTGCTGGCCGCCCGACAGATCGCTGGCCCGGTCCCTGGCCCGCTCCCTGACCACGGGGAACAGCTGCTCGACCTCGTGGAGCCGCTTCTCCACCAGGGGCGGGTCGTTCAGAATGAACGCACCCATCCGCACGTTATCGCGGACGGAGATATCGGGAAACAGGCTGTGGTTCTGCGAGACCTGGACGATGCCGCGCTCCAGGATTTGACGAGGGTTCAGCCCCCCGATCCGGCGGCCACCATAGGTGAGTTCCCCGGCGCGGGGTTTTAACAGGCCGCTGATCACCCGCAGGACGGTGGACTTTCCAGCTCCGTTGGGCCCCACGATGCAGGTGATCGATCCGGATTGAACCTCCAGATTGACTCCCTTGAGCACATCGCTCCCGTCGTATCCTGCAACTATGTTCTTCAGGCTGAGCGTCATATCAGGCTCCCAAATAAGCCTCGAGCACATCCGGGTTCTTCCGGACCTGGGCGGGCGTCCCGTCCGCGATCTTGACGCCGCGATGCATGACCATCACGCGGTCGCAGAGCCCCATCACGAACTCCATGTTGTGCTCGACCACGAGGAATGTGACGCCGCTTTTATTGAGCGAGCGGATCCGCTTCGACAACTCGTTGATCCTGGTCGGGTTGACGCCGCCGGCCGGCTCATCGAGCAGGATGACCTTTGGATCGGCGACCAGGATGCAGGCAAACTCGAGCAATTTCTTCTGCCCATAGGAGAGATTTCCAGCGGGCAGGTCCTTCAGGTCGATCAGTCCCACGAACTCCAGCAGTTCGAGGGCGCGCTGCTGCTCGTGCGATGAACTCCATCGGGCCAGCAGGGCCTGGAGGCCCTCACGCTGCGCTGCCACATGCATGTTCTCCAGAACTGTCAGCCGCGGGAAGATGCGGGTCAGTTGAAAGGTCCGGGCGACCCCCAGGCGGAAAACTCTGTCCGGCGGTGAATCCGTGATGGACCTGCCCTCGAAGCGAATCTCGCCCTGATCCACCGTCTCGTAGCCGGTGATGACGTTGAACAGCGTGGTCTTGCCGGAGCCGTTCGGTCCGATCAAACCCGTGATCGAACCGCTTTCCACGTCGATCGAACAGCCGTCCAGGGCCCGGACGCCGCCAAACGATTTGAAGACGTTCGCAACTTCCAGCAGTTTCACGGCTGCGCCATTCCCTTCTTCTTTTTCCTGGGCGCCCCGCGGGGTTTTGCCCCCCCTCCCCCGTTCGCCTCCAGCGCCTCCACCGGTGCGGCGGAGCGTGAAGCGCGATCCCTCGACCAGGTTCTGCGCAGCGTGGGCAGGATTCCTTCCGGCAGAAGCAGAATGATGACTAGGAAGAGCAGGCCGTAGATGATCAGGTAGACCCCGTTTTGACTGAATTGAAGTGTGAAGAACTGCTGGGTCGGTTCCAGGATCAGCGCACCCAGGATCGGACCCGCCAGCGTGCCCAGCCCCCCCAGGAAGCTCATCAAGGCGATGGCCACGTCGAACAGCGGGTCGAATGCGAAGGCCGGAAAGATCGATTCCAGAAAATAGGCATGCATGGCGCCGACCATGCCTACAAAAAAGGCAGAGATGACGAAGGCAGCCAGCTTCGCTGGGCCGGTATCCACGCCGAGTCCCAGGGCGCGGTCTTCATCGTCCCGGATCGCCAGCAGTCCGAGCCCATACTTTGAGTTCCGGATCCACCAGGAGACCGCCAGGGCGGTCAGGAGCATCGCCAGGGTGGCATAGTAAAAGGGTATGTTGAAGAACGCGCCGCCCCAGGCGGCGGGGATCGGCAGCTCCATGCCCGCTGAGCCGTGAGTAATGCCCCTGAGATTGAATGCCAGCAACTGCATGATAAAGAAGATGGCGATTGTGATCACGATGAAGGTGTGGCGCCTCGTCCGAAGCGATATCCATCCCAACGGCACGGACACGACCGCGGCGGCCAGGCCCGCGAGCGGGAGCAGCAGGAATGGCAGGTACCCGCCGGGAACGTGCCAGTCACTGCACATGATGGCGATGGCATACGAGCCGACGCCGAAGAATGCTGCGTGACCGAGTGCAATGTAGCCTGTATAGCCGGAGAAAATGTTCCAGGAGGTGGCTGCGGTCGCGTACAGCAGCGTCAGGACCGCAATGCCTGTGATCTCGGGGCTGCGGAAGACCTGGGGGAATGCAGCGAGCACCAGCAGCAGGGCGATCGGACCCGCAATTCTGAGAGTTCTCATTGTCTTCGCCCCTGGGCCCGGCCGAAGAGCCCCTGAGGGCGGATCAGCAGGACGATGACCAGCAGAACAAAGAAGACGGTATTTGCCCAAAGCGGCGACCAGACCACGGAGGTCACATCCTCGATCACCAGCATGCCCAGCGAGGCGACGAGCGCTCCGGGCAGACTGCCCATGCCGGCCAGGATGATGATGACCAGCAGGCGGGAGATGAGGTCGAGATGGCTGGCGGGATTAAAGGCATTCGTGGCACCGTAGGCCATGCCGCCGGCCGCGGCCAGCGCCACGCCCACTCCAAAGGTAAGGGCCGAGATGCGCTCGACATCAATCCCGATCAGCTGGGCCGCGGTCCGGTCCTGCATGGAAGCGCGCAGCCCGAATCCGAATTTTGTGCGATATAACAACCAGTACAAAACTGCCAACAGCACCGCACTGAGCGCAAAGCCGAACACGTAAATATAGGCGAGGTAAAAACCGGCGATCCGGAAAGTCGCATCGACGTACCAGGCGTGCATCTGCACATACGTTGTGCCGAATGCTGCGCTGAGCATTCCTTCAATGATCAGTGCGATCGCAAACGTGACCAGGATCGACATCATGGTGCGGTCCTTCTTCAAGGGACGGATCAAAACGATTTCGATCGCGACGCCAAAAAAGAACATCAGCGGGATGGTGATCAGGAGACCTGCGAACAGGTCAACATGATAGGTCGTTTCGAGAACGTAACTGAGATAGGCGCTCAGGATCACCATGGCACCTTGCGCGATGTTGATGATCTCCATGACGCCAAAGGTCAGCGTCAGGCCGGACGCCATCAATGCATAGACTCCCCCGCTCAGGATTCCCGTGATAACAGCCTCTATGATCAATTTCATGAAAAGACCTGCTTTCTGGCGCGGCCAGTTTTTGATCAGATTGTGGATTCCAGGGGCGAGGGCCCCTGGAATCCAGCATGCGTGATGTAAATCTCGCGAAAGCGTTACGGCCAGTTTGGCTTTGGAAATTCCGGCGCGACAGCGCCAGTGGCCGTAGATGGATAGACAGTAACGTAAGACCCATTTTGCCACTGGAACAAGTACGCAGTTGCCAATGTATTTTGCCCGGTCGAGTCAAACTTCACGGGTCCCTGAACGCTGTCGAACGTATCGCCCGAGTGAAGTTCCGCGATGAGCTTGGCATTATCGAGGCTGTTGTTCTTCGTCACAGCCTGCGCAACGACCTGGCCGACTGCATAGCCCTCAGCCACATCGGCGCTGATATCAGAAGCCTGTCCGCCATATTTGGCCAAATAGGCTTTGACCATATCGGCATTGCCCGGGTTATTCGCATCCGGATACCAATCATTCGGAACCATAACGCCTTCAGCAGATTGCGCCCCGCCAACAGCCTGGAGGAACTGGCTTCCCTGATCAGGACCGGCCGTTGCGACTATCGCTTGCGGGTTGTAATGTTGTTGTTTGAAGCGTTGAATGAACGCCACGATGTCAGGCATCATGGTACCGACAACTACCAGCTGAGCCTTGGAAGCAATGATCTTGTCAGCAATCGGATTGAAATCGGTCGTTTCCGCCGGATAAACCTGATACGAAGCCGTTGTAACCCCAGCCTGCTCAAACGCCGTCTTTACGATGTCAACCTGCGGCTGAGTGAAAGGGTCATCCTCAGTCGCATATGCAACCGAAGTGGGCCGTTGGCTGGCTGGCAAAGAGAGTATATATTGAGAAAAGCTTAACAGGTTGTTGGCAACAGGCAGGGACACATCGAAGACGTTATTCAATCCCTGCTGGAAGACGGATGGTCCACCACCCGCGCCTTCCACCATGGCGTAACCATAGCGATTCGCAACCACTGATGCGGGTTTGGTCAGTAAAGTTGAATAGGGACCAAACACCAGGTCGTCCTTGTTGACCGTGATCAGCGTCTGGTAGTTGGTCTGGACCTGGTCGGGACTGCTGGCGTCCGAGACAATATCCAGTTGAACCTGGCGACCGAGCAACCCGCCGTTTGCGTTCACATTGTCAGCCCAGAGTTGATAACCCTGCTGGAACGCCTGACCGTCGGCCGAAAAATCGCCCGAAAGCGAAAGGGAGATGCCGATCTTGATGGGAGGCGCCTGGGTGGGCGCGGTGGTGGGAGCCGGCGCCGCGGTGGCAGGAGCTGCTGTCGGCGGTGCAGAGGTCGGTGTGGCAGCCGGGGCGCAGGACGCAAGCATTAAAGCTGCGGCCAGCGTTAGAACAAACACGATCCTTTTGAACATGTCTTCCTCCTTTGGAATTTTTATTATCGCGGGCCTCCGGGCCCGGGATAAACACCGAGAACCTTCATGACAGCAGCCTCCATGGATCTTCGACCGAGTTGGAAAGATCATCCAGGAATTGTGCCGCCCGGGCCCCATCCACCACGCGGTGATCACAGGACAGGGTCATCACGAGCCTGGGCCGGACCGCCGGCTGACCGCCCACAGGCACGACCCGCTCGGCAATGCGGCCGAGGGCCAGGATCGCCGCCTGCGGCGCGTTGACGATTGCCGTGAAGGCATCCACGTTGTACATGCCGAGATTTGACAGGGTGAAGGTCCCGTCGGAAACGTCCACCGGACGGAGCTTACGATCCTGGGCGCGCTGGATCAGATCCCTTCTGCGGACCGCGATCTCGGCGACGGACAGGATATCTGCATCCCGGATCACCGGCACGATCAGGCCCTCGTCGATCGCGGCGGCGATCCCCACGTTTATTTCCTGCTTCCATTGGATCCCGCCCTCGGACCAGGCCGCAGTCAGGCGGGGATGATCCCGCAAGGTAGCGCCGAGCAATTTAATGAACAGATCCGTGTAGGTGGGCCGAATGCCGGCGCGTTTCTCGACCAGCGCCAGGATGCGCCTGCGCCATTCGATCAGATTGGTCGCATCCACCTCGCGGACAAGAAAGAAATGCGGCACGCTCGTCCAACTGGCCGTCATGCGTTCGGCCATCAGGCGCCAGAGCGTGCCGACCGGCTCCGCGCCGCCCGAGTGAACCGTTTCGGGAAGCGACATCACATCCGCCGCAAGAACGGCCCCCTCCGGACCCGAGGGGGAAATGGCCCCGAGATCGAGTCCGCGCTCAGAGGCGAGACGGCGCGCTTTGGGCGAGGCCAGGACTTTTTGGGGTGCGGCGGCCAAAATGCTGCGCCCGACCGTCGCGGGTTCCCGTGGACTGTTCCGCCCGTCCAGATAGGCCAGCACGTCCGCTTTTTCGATCCGCCCTCCGGCGGGTTTGACCGACGAAAGATCCAGACCGTTTTGTTCGGCAATTTTGCGCGCCAGGGGGGAGGCCTCAACCGGAAGGTCCTTTGGCCCAGGGCCCGACGGCGCGGGTTTCGCCCCGTTATTCTTGGTTGCCCCCCTGGCCGCGCGGGCCGAGGGCAGATCGGGCGGGAGGCCGGCCGGGACTTTTTCACCGGGCGCCAGGATCCATGCAATGGTGCGCCCGACCGGCACCGTATCGCCTGCGCGGGCAAGCAAACCGCCCAGGATCCCGGAGGCCGGCGCTTCGATCTCGAGGGTGACCTTGTCGGTTTCGATCTCCATGAGCGGTTCGCCCTTCCGCACGGCCTCGCCGTCGCGTTTAAGCCAGCTCACCAGCACGCCCGATTCCTGCGCCATTTCGAGCGCAGGCATGATGACGCTCGTCGCCATCTAGCCTCGCGCCGATGCCACAAGTTCAACGACGCGTTCGTTCATGGAAGGTTCGTGCGTGCGCGTGGTGGATAACGGACCGGTCGCCGTGTAGTAATGATGGCCGGCGACCATCAGGTCGTTGGCGGGGAAGCGCGTGATGATCTCGTGGCCCGAGTCGGTGACGACAATCTCCTCCTCGATGCGGGCCGCGCTCCAGCCGTCGGACGAGGGCCAGTAGGTCTCGAGCGCAAAGACCATCCCGGGCTTGATCTCGTGGGGGTGCTCCAGGGAGACCAGGCGGCTGATGACCGGCTGCTCCCAGATCGCCAGGCCGACGCCGTGTCCGTATTGAAGCGCAAATGCGGCCTCCTCGTTGGCAAAGCCGAACTCGGCCGCCTTTGGCCAGACCGAGGCGATCTCCCCGGTCGTGCGGCCGGGGCGGACGAGTTCAATGGCGGCATCGAGATAATCGCGGCAGCGTTTGTACGCGTCCACCATGGCGTGCGAGGCGTAACCGATGGTGAAGGTCCGGTAATAGCACGTGCGATAACCCATGTAGGATTGAAGAACGTCATAGTAGACAGGATCGCCGGGCCGCAGCATCCGGTCCGAGAACACGTGCGGGTGCGGATTGCAGCGTTCCCCCGAGATCGCGTTGACCGCTTCCACATATTCCGAGCCCAGATCGTAGAGGACCTTGGACACCAGCCCGACCGCCTCGTTCTCGCGCATCCCGGGGACCATCGCGCGATAGAGTTCATCGTAGGCGGCATCGACCTGGGCGGCCGCGTGCGTCAGCAGGGAGATCTCATCCTGGGTCTTGATCAGGCGCGCCTCGGACATGAGCTGCTGGCCGTCCACGATCTTCAAACCTTTTTTCTGCAACTCGAACAGCACGGGCAGTTCGGCAATGTCCACGCCGACTGGCTCCTTTTCCAGTCCGCGCTCTTTGAGTTCGACCCACATCTTGTGGGCGACATCTTCGGCGCGCCCCATCTCCCCCGACATGGCCCCGCGCAGCATGGAGATGCCCGGCCGCGAGCGTTTCTCGCCGAGCCACGGAGCGTAAAGCTGGTGATGTCTTGCGGCAGACCCAAAGTCCCACAGAATGGGTTCATCGTCCTGCGGCAGGAGCGTGAAGCGGTTGGCTTTGTCCTGGGCCCAGGTGCCGATGTGCGTGGCGGTGATGTAGCGCACATTGTTCATATCAAAGCAGAGCAGGGCGCCCATCTCGGATCGTTTCAGCAGGCCTTTGAGGCGCGCCAGCCGCTCGCGCCGGAGCCGGTCAAAATCGATGCGCTGCTCCCAATCCACCGCCATGGTTCCGTACGTCTTAATTGCCATCTCAACTCCTTCCGCAAAGGGCCTTTGCCATTTGAAAAACCGTTTCCTCGGTGGGCACCGTGACATCTTCCAGCGCCGGCGAAAACGGAACGGGGACGTCCCGCGCGCCCATGCGCCTGACGGGCGCATCCAGATAGTAAAAAGCGCCCTCGGCGATCACCGACGCAAATTCCGCCGTGACGCCATAGCGCTCATAACCCTCGTCGATCACAATCGCCCGCGAGGTCTTCCTGGCAGAGTCGATCAAGCTCTGCTTGTCCAGCGGGGCCGTGGTGCGCGGGTCAACCACCTCGGCGCTGATCCCGATCTCCTGGAGTTTGTCGGCCGCCCCCAGGGCGACCTGGACCATGGAGCTGGTCGCGACCAGCGTGATGTCGCCGCCCGGCCGCTTCACATCCGCCACGCCGAACGGGATCGTGTACTCCTCCTGAGGCACCGGGCCCTTGAGTTTGTACATCATCTTGTCTTCCATGAAGACCACCGGGTTTTCATCCCGGATGGCGCTCTTCAGCAGGCCCTTGGCATCGTAGGGCGTGGAGGGCAGGGCCACTTTCAATCCGGGCACATGGCTCACCCAGGCCTGCAGGCTCTGGGAGTGTTGCGCGGCGGAGCGGCGCGTCGCGCCCAGTGTCGTGCGGATCACGATCGGCGCCTTCATTTTCCCGCCGGACATGTAGTGGATCTTGGCCGCCTGATTGGCGATCTGGTCCATGGCCAGCGTGAGGAAATCGCCGAACATGAGGTCGACGACGGGGCGCAGACCGGTCATGGCCGCGCCGACCCCCAGGCCGGTGAATCCGGGTTCGGAGATGGGCGAGTCGACCACCCGCTCCTTTCCGAACTCCTCCACCAGGCCCGACAGGACCTTGAAGGGCGTGCCTGCCTCGGCGACGTCCTCGCCGATGATGAACACGCGCGGATCGCGCCGCATCTCTTCGGCCAGGGCCTCGCGGATCGCCTCGGCAAATGTCAATTCGCGCTCAGCCATTCGGCCCTCGAGGGAGGCCACCCCGATCATGCATAAACATCCTCGTCGACCTCGGCCGGATCCGGGAACGGAGCATCGATCGCGAACTGCACGGCAGCTTCTATTTCGGACAGCACATCCTGATGAATGCCGTCCAGCACGGCCTGGTCGGTCAGTTTTTGTTCCACCATTTCTTCCCCCAGAATTTTTAACGGATCACGCCGGGTCCGCCATTCCTGTTCCTCCTCTTTGGAGCGGTAATAGGCGCGGCTGATGTCGCCGACATGATGTCCGTAATAGCGATACGTCAGGCATTCCAGGAACGCCGGCCCCTCGCCGCGCCGGGCGCGCTCCACCAGCCTCTGCGCAGTTTCATAGACCAGCCGGACATCCTGCCCGTCGATGGTCTCGGCCAGGATGCCGAACGCTTCGGCGCGCGCCGTGATCTCGCCGGCGGTGGCTTCGCGAAAGTGAGTATATTCGTTGTACTGGTTGTTCTCACAGACGTAGATGACAGGCAGCTTCCAAAGCGAGGCCATGTTCATCACTTCGTATACGATCCCCTGTCCCAACGCGCCTTCGCCAAAGAAGCAGACCGCGACCTGATCGGTGCCGCGCATCTTCGCCGAAAATGCGGCGCCGGTCGCAATCCCGGCGCTCCCGCCAACGATCGCGTTCGCACCCAGGTTTCCCGAGGCCGGATCCGCAATGTGCATCGAGCCGCCCTTGCCGCGGCAGTAACCGGCTTCCTTGCCCAACAATTCCGCGAACATCCGGTCCAGCGAGGCGCCTTTGGCCAGGCAATGGCCGTGACCCCGATGGGTGCTCGTAATGTAATCCGCCGGGCGCAGCGCCTCGCACACGCCGACGGCCACCGCTTCCTGCCCCGCATACAGATGGGTCAGCCCGGGCATGAGGGCCTTCAGATACAGCTCGTTCGCCTTTTCTTCGAATTCGCGGATCTTGACCATCTGCTCATAAACATGAAGCCAGTGTTCAACATCCTGCGCTTCAAAAGGGGCGGGGGCAGCTTTCTCCGCTTTCCGGGTCATTTCCCAACTCCGGACATCTGCGCCAATACTTCAAAGACGACCGCGAAATCCTGTTCCTGCAGACCCAGGCCCCGGGCGGCCGTGAGAAATTCGTTCGCCACAGCGGCCGTCGGCAGCGGCACATCCAGCTGGCGGCCGAGCTCGAGCGCGAGGTTCATGTCCTTCTGCATCATGTTCACATTGAACCAGGCCTCCTGCGGCATCTCCAGCACGAAGGGGCCGCGATATTTCACCATCGGCGAAGCAATGACGCTGCTGGTCAAGACCTCCACCGCGGTCTCCCGCCGGATGCCGCTTTTTTCCGCGAGCAGCACGCCCTCGCTGAATGCCAGCATTTGCACCGCCAGACTCAGGTTGGTGGCGATCTTCATGGTGACGGCCAACCCATTGGATCCGACGTAGGTCGCCTTGGAGCCGATATCCAGCAGGATCGGTTTTACTTTTTCAAATACGGCGGCATCTCCGCCCACCATGAGGGTCAACTTGCCTTCTTCCAGGGTGAGCACGCTGCCGGAGACCGGTGCATCCAGCATGGCTGCGCCGCGGGAGGCCACCTCCCTGGACAGGTCCCGACTGAAGGCGGGGCTGACCGTGCTCATGTCCAGATAGATCTTGCCCGCGCCCAAACCCGCCAGCAGGCCATCGGGCCCCTCGACCACCTCGCGCAGGGCGGAGGTGTTGGTGACCATGCTCAACACAACCGCCGAGGCCTGGGCGACGGCCCGCGGCGTATCGGCCCATTTCATCCCGGCCTGCAGCAACCACTGGGCCTTTGAACGCGTGCGGTTGTAGCCGGTGACGCTGTGGCCCGCATCCATCAGGCGCTTGACCACCCGGCTGCCCATCACTCCCAGTCCGACAAATCCCAACTCTGCCATAAGCCTCTTTCCGCAACAAAAAAATCTCGACCGGAGAGTGGATATCTCAGGAAGAGATCGCTGAATCCTCCCGCACCTGCTGGAGATGGATCTGCATGGCCCGGCGGGCCTTTTGCGAATCGTGACCCATCACCGCTTCGAGGATCTTCTTATGGTGATACTGGCCGCGCTGCAATCCGCCGCTCACCAGGCCGATCCGCTTGCGTTGTTCACGCAGGAGATCAATGATGGAATCCATCAGGATTGGAATGATGGGGTTCTGCGTGGCCTGCGCCAGTGCCAGATGGAAGTCAAGATCGGACTCAACAAAAACCTCCACGTTATCCAGGGCCGTGTCCATCATTGCCACGGCCCCCGACATGGCGGCGATCTGCTCTTCATTGATCCGGGTGGCGGCGAGGGCCGCAATTTCCGGTTCAAGAATTTCGCGCACTTCCACCAGGTCCGGGAAGCCCTCGGCCTGACCGAACTTCATCAGCATCGTAAGCGAATTCCTGACAACGCCGGGGGTGTCGTTGGTGATGAAAGTTCCCCTGCCCGGCCTGATCTCCACCAGCCCCGTGGCGCGCAAAGCTTTGACCGCCTCTCGAACGGCGATCCGGCTGACCGCAAACTGCTCGGCTAATTCACGCTCCGAAGGTAATTGATCTCCGACTTTCAGCTCCCCCGCGACAATGCGATACTCGATCTGCTCGACTATCCGCTGGTACAAACGCTCCGTTTGAATGGGTAGGTACATCGGTCCGATCCGGTGAATAGACTGGTATGATGTCCCTAACAGTATATCACGATAAATAAGGTTGTCAATATCACAATTTCGCCTGTCTTCGGAGGCCCTGAAGCGGCACCGAGATCCGGCCCCTGCCCCACCCGCGAAACCCGGCCTGGGCGCGGGAGGCGACCCCTCGCCCAAGAGACGGTTTTGTCCCTGGAGGCCGCTTCTTGATATAATTCAGCCAGCAATGGCCACCACCCGAAGCAACGAATCCTGGTTATCTGATCTGGGCTCCGAGGGCGCGGCGCGCGAAGCCGCCCTCAACGACCTGAGCAACATCATCCAGCACGGTCTGCCCTATGCTCTTTCGCGCTGGCTTTCGCCGGAGGATCCGCTCTTCACCCCTCTGGTCGAGGAGGTCACGCAGGAAACGCTGCTGCGCGTCCTGGATCAGCTGGACAGCTTCGAAGGACGCAGCATGTTCACCACCTGGGTGCACAAGATCGCGGTGCGCATCGCCCTGACCGAATTGCGGCGCAAACGCTGGCAGGATTCTTCCCTGGACGAATTGATGGACAACGAGGAATTGCCGGCCCCCGCCAGCCTGCTGGCGGATCATCATCCCACGCCGGAGGCGGTGATCGAACGGTCCGATATGCTGGAGCGCGTCCGCCGCATCCTGGAACAGGAGTTGACCCCGAAGCAGCGCGAGGCCCTGACCCTGCTGGGAATCCAGGATGTTCCGCTGGAGGAGGCCGCCAGACGGATGAAGACCAATCGCAACGCGCTCTACAAGCTTCTTCACGATGCGCGCTTGCGCCTCAAGCGGCGGCTTGCGCTGGAGGGCTTGAGTCCGCAGGAAGTGCTGTCAGCTTTTGAGCAAAAGTAAGATTAAGATTCGATTAAACGTCAGATGGGTGTATGGAGAAAGGGCAATTGATGAGCGCGAGGGACTTTATCCGCAGCATTCAGGGCAAGTTCAAACGGAAAGAGCCGTTGTCCGACGAAGTGGTTGAAGGCTTCCTGCGCGTCCTGGACAAGGTCCGTGCCGAAGATATGACCTGCGAGGAGGTCTTCACGCAGCTCGATGAATATGTGGAGAAGCAGGTGGACGGCAAGGATGCGGCCCGCCTGATGCCGCTGCTTCGTGAACATTTCGACCTATGCTCAAATTGCTGCGATGAATACGAAGCGCTCCTGGATGTGATCGAAAAATCTTCGGAACATTTTTAAGAAAGACGAGCCCGGCGGCTCGCTTTTTTAATGTTCCTTGTGAAATATCTTTTCGCCGGCCCGGATCGGAACCTTGAGGCGGTTTTCTGAGGGCGTCAGCGGACAGGACCAGTTCTCGTTATAGGCGCAATACGGATTGTATGCCATGTTGAAGTCGATCAGGAACCCCCCGCCCGCCAGAGGCTCGGGTTCCAGGTAGCGGCCGGCCGGATAGGTTTCCTTTCCCCCCAGCGAATCAACGAAGGGCAGGAAGAATCCGTTCGGCCCTTCGTAAATGGTCAGCCAGACCTCCTGGTCCTCCACCCGGAAATGGAAGCGGCTGTGCCGCAGATAGGGCTGCACGTCACCGGTCGAGGTCTGCATCTCGATCCGTTCCTTGTCGGGAAACTCTTCGGCTCGGATCTCCAATCGCAGGCCGGGGTTCTCGGGGAAATAGTCCAGGCCCTTAAATCGCCTTTTCTGTTCACGGGTCAGCGGACTCTGATGGTCGTGCCCGAAGAAATCGTCCTTCTCCCGGCGGAAGGACTCCAATTCATTCATACGGCCTCCACTTCCTCATAGCACTCCACAGACAGCGGCAAATGGAAAATCCTTACATCGTCCCCTTGCTATTTCGGTTATCTTATGCTATTTTTGACGCCAGACTGCCATGGACGCCGACCCAAAGACCGTGATGATCGTCGAGGATGAACCGGAGGCCGCCGAGCTTTTTGCGGAGATGATGCGCGTCAGCGGGTTCCAGGTGATCAAGGCCTCGTCGAGCACCCTGGCGATGTCGCTGATCGCCGAGCGAAACCCCGATGTCATCATCCTCGATATCATGATGCCGGATGTCTCGGGAATTGAGATCCTGCACTACATGCAGCGCGAATCGACCCTGGCCAAGATCCCGGTGGTGGTGGTCTCGGCCAAGAGCATGCCTTCGGATGTCGCGGAAGGGCTGAAGGCGGGCGCCGCCGCGTATCTCACCAAGCCGGTGGGCTTTGCGGAATTGAAGAACGCAGTCGAACGCGCCCTGGGGGGGATTCGTAAATCAGCATGAGTCTGCTGCGCGCATTCATCGCGGTGGAAATTCCATCCCCCCTTCAACTGAAGATCCAGGAATCGACGGCCGCACTGCGCAGCACGCTCGGCACGGATCTCGTCCGATGGGTGCCGCGCCAGAACGTCCACCTGACGCTGAAGTTCCTGGGCGATGTTTCCCCCTCCAATCTTGACATGATCAAACAGATGTTGACCGCCGAAGCGGCACAGCACTCCTGCTTCGAGATGCAGACAGAGGGGATCGGTTCTTTCCCCAACCCGCGGCGGCCGCGTGTGATCTGGATCGGACTGCAGGCCCCCGCCGCGCTCGAATCGCTCCAGCGCGGCATCGAATCCGCCTCGGCGCGTCTAGGCTACGCAACGGATGAAAAGGGATTCTCTCCGCATTTGACCATCGGGCGCGTCAAACAGAATTCATCGGCCGCCGAAATTCAGCACATCCGCGCCGCGCTCGAGGAAACGAAGATCGGCCTGCTCGGCGTGGTGCGGGTGGCGGAGGCCCATCTCTTCAAGAGCGATCTGCAACCCAGTGGTTCGGTCTACACGAAATTATTTTCCGCACCGATCGGAAAGCCTTGAGCAGGGCCCGGGCCCTCGCGCGGCCATGCCCCCTTCCTTGAGCGGCTGGAACGGGCTCGCCCAAAATCGAGGCTGGTCTGCTCCGGGCGCGGCGGAGCGGCCCGCCAGGCAGTCAACCCAAAGAGGTGAATCCTGAACGCACTCGAACTGGCACATACCATCGTCAATTCGCTTGAAGACAAAAAAGGCGAGGATATTCTGCTGCTCGACATCCAGAAGATCGCCTCCTTCACCGACTATTTCATCCTGTGCACCGGCACCAGCGACCGGATGTTGGACGCGCTGGCCGATGCCACGCTGGAGGCGGTCCGCAGCTCCTACCGGAAGAAGGGCAGGAAGCAGGGCGAGGCCCGCGAAGGCTGGATCGTCGTGGACTACGGCGATGTCGTGGTCCACCTGTTCTCACCCGATCAGCGCGATTACTACAACCTGGAAGAGCTCTGGGTGGAGGGCAAAGTACGGTTGAGGGTGCAGTAGGACGGAAACTTTCGGCCTCCGGCCGGGTTGGCGGGGCCGGGGTTATAATGGTGCATCCAGACCTTCGAAGGGAAATTCATGGCAGACAACAAAACCTACGTTCGTCCTCCCATTTCGACCTTTCGACAAATCCTATTGAGCTCGTTCTGGTTCTCGACCAATATGCTGTGGGCAGCCACCCTGCTGATCACCATGCCCTATCAGGTGAAACAGGCGGTCGGGAATTCGACGAAAGGCACCGACCTGGGATTGGTCCTGGCGATCGGCGCCCTGATCTCACTGATCGCCGCGCCGGTCTTTGGAGCTCTGTCCGACCGCATCCGCCTCCCCGGAGGGAGACGCAAGCCGTGGGTCGTGATCGGGACGGTCGGGAATGTGATCGGGCTGGTGGGCATGGCCTACCTGATCCAGCCCAATCACCCCGAAACGGTCTTCTTGTGGACGGTGACCTTCCTGGTCGTTCAACTCTTCAACAATATGGCCACCGCGCCCTACACCGCCTTGATCCCCGATCTGGTCCCCACCGAACAGCGCGGATCGGCTTCCGGCTGGCTGGGCCTGATGACCCTGCTGGGCAATTTTGCCGGAGGGCTGATGGGCTTTCTGGTTGGGCCGTTGGGCATCCCGGCCATCTATTTCATCATGATGGGCGTGTTGATCCTGGGCGCGATCGTCACCTGGTTTGGCGTCAATGAGATCGAGGTTCCGCATGAGATCCCGCCGTTCAAGCTCAGCGAGTTCATGCGCGGCCTGGCCGACCCGTTCAAAAATTCCGATTTCACCTGGGTTCTCATGACACGCCTGCTGGTGATGATGGGGATCTACGTGGTGCAGGAGTTCATCCAATATTACATGGGCGACGTGATCGGCGCGCCCTTCGTTCTGGCAGGCTTTGGCAAGGTGGCGGATACGGCTGAGGCCGCAGTATCCTTCTTTATCCCCGCCCTGCTGGTCGGAGCGGTCATTACCACGCTCGTGGCGGGCGTGCTTTCCGACAAATACGGACGCAAGCTCATGGTGTATATCTCCGGTGCATTGATGGGGATCGTCTGTTTTGTCTTCGTGTTCACCCACTCCTTCACCATCGCGGTCCTGATGGGGGTCGTCTTCGGCCTGGGGTACGGAGCCTATACCAGCGTGGACTGGGCATTGGTTTCGGATGTGCTGCCCTCCATAGACGACTATGCCAAGGATATGGGGATCTGGCACGTGGCCGACGTCTTTCCCCAGATCGTCGCAGGATCGGCGGCCGGAATTCTGCTCGACAACTTCCAGCGCATCGGCGCGGCGCAGCATATTCAAAACCTGGGTTACACCGTGATCTTTATGATGTCCGTGGTGTTCTTCATCCTCGGCACGGTATTTGTGGCAAAGATCAAGGGCGCGCGCTGAGGTCATGAGCCGACGCATAAAGAACGACCCCGCAGTTTTTTGCTGCGGGGTCGTTCTTTACTTTTCAAAGATCCATTTATCTGCTTCACGCTTCCACTGCACGAGTTCTTCTTTCCTGAACCACAGTTCGACTTCCTTCGCGGCGTTCGCCCCTTCGTCGGAGGCGTGAGTCAGGTTGCGTCCGACCTCGAGCGCGAAATCATGACGAAGCGTGCCCGGCGCGGCCTCGGTCGGACGCGTCGCACCCATCGTCTGCCGGACCGCCGCGACCGCCTGCGGACCCTCCCACACCATCGCCATCACCGGCGCCGACGTAATGTAGGCGATCAAGCCGTCATAGAACGGCTTGCCCTTGTGAACGGCATAATGCGTCTCCGCCAGCTGCCGGCTGACGGTCATGAATTTGGCGGCCACCAGCCGCAGTCCGCGGCGTTCGAGCCGGGATATCACCTCTCCGACCAGTCCGCGTTGCACCCCATCAGGTTTCACAAGCACGAGCGTCCGTTCCACAGATGTCCTCCAGGAAAAGGCATTTTTGTCTTAAACACGAAGGAGGCGCTTTCACAACGCGTTTGTGCCCGGCCTCGACCGTTGTGTCCGCACTGCCCTTGATGTTCAGGAATCTACCTTAATAATTCTTCCGCTTTGGTATAGGCGTCCAGCGCATCCTGCAGGCGATTGGAGCGCATGTACGCATCGCCCAGCACCTGCCAGAGAGGCACCTCCACCGGATAACGATAAAGCGCCTCACGCAGATCGCGAATGATCTCTTCGAGCGATTTGCCTTTGCGAATGAGTTTGGCGTACAGGTCGATCGCGGCACCGATATTGCCGCGGCCCATCTCGGTCTGGGCATTGGCAAGCGACATCTCGATCTCCGGTTTGCCTGGGACCTTCAGCGCCTTCGGGGAGCGCGGGGCCGCTTGCTTGACAGGTTGAGGCTCTTCGATCTTAAAACTCAGTTCCCGCGTTTGAGCTTTCGCCGGCGGGGCACCCTCCGCCGGGAGCGGCTGCTTCACGCTGCGAACCGGTTCGGCGGGCGGCCCCCCAGCATTCACCGGATGCCACTCTTCCGGTTGGGTGGGCGCCGCGGCCCGGGGTTCAGGCTCATTCCCGCCGGCCAGCCACGGGGGTAATTCCTCTCCCGGCGCGGCAGGCGAGGCAGACGCGGCTTGCGCCTCCTCATGATCCAAACTGGCCAGCCAGGAGGGCAGATCAACGCCCTGCCCTGCACTGACAGACTGAGAGGCTCCGGGCTGCTCAACGGGAGGCAAGGGTTCTTCGATCCCACGCAGCCAGTCGGGCACCTCCCCAGACGAAGGCTGGGCAGGCTGGACCGGTTCTTCCCGCAGCCAGTCCGGGGTATCTTGTGCACTCAGGATCGGTGGTTCGCCCGATGACTCGAGGGGTTCATTGGAGATCTGCGAAAAAGTACCCTCCTCCGAGAGCCCGCTCAACCAATCGGACGGCTCAGAGGCTGCAGCAGGTTCCGCTTCCTCTTTTTTTGCTATGAAGGTCTCCGCTTCACTCTCTTCCAGATGACGGAGCCAGATTCCGGTTTGATCGTCCGTGGAGGCCGGCCCTGCCTCGACCGGTTGATGCGGTGCGGCCTCCCCCGGCCCACTGATGGTTTTCGCCTTATCCACCCAATCGGGTGCAACCTCAGTGCGTGTGTTCGGATCTGTGACCAACTCTTCCGCTTTGGCACCATGTTTGGCGGCGAGGGTCTCAAGCCAGGCCAGGGCATCATCCTGTTCCTGTGTGCTCTTGCCAAGTCCTCCGAGAGGATCGGGCCCTGCAGCTCGAACCGGCTCGGGGCCGGCGGGGGCAGCCTGATTTCCAGCTGGCAGTGCTGCCACGCCGGGCGGAGGCGTTTGGGTCTCAAGCGCCCCCTTCCGAAGAGGCACGGCCGGGCGGGGTTGAGGCGGAGGCGAAGCACCCCGATTCGAATCGAGTTTTTGAAGCCAATCCGGATTCTCCTCGCTCGATGGGGCTGTTTGGGGAGCCCCTGCAGAAGGAGAGACTCCCGCGGATTGACTCCGATCCAGGTTCTGAAGCCAATCGGGGACCTCCAGTGCAGGCGGAACAGGTTCGTTGGCGCCGCCCATGGGAGTCTCCTGGTCGGCCGGAGCCATGGCTCTCACCCAATCGGGCAGATCAGCCTGAAGGGCCGGCTCCGCCTGGGCCTGATCGGCCGGAACAGATTCACTCTCTTGAAAGACTCCGCTGGACTCGCCCCACCCGGCCTGACGGAGAAAGTCTGGGATCGGTTCCTGACTTGCCTCCGCGGGAGAGGGCCCGGGCTCCTGAGCGGAGGCGGGAACTGCCGGCGCCTTGAGCCAGTCGGGCTTGGAGGTCGAGGGCGAAGCTGCGGCGGAATCGCTCCCGGGGCTGAGCCCCAGGCTCCCGCCCCAGTTCGCGGCCGGGGCCGCGGCCTGGGGGGCATATTCAAGGCGCTCCAGGCTGACTTCCGTGTCGGCAATTTGATCGGAATGGAACAGGGAATCCTGCGCAAAGGCGGAATAAGGTTCGAGTTCGATCACACGTTGACGATAGGCCTGGGCCGATTCGGCGTGCGGAGTGCCAGCCAGGATCTCCACCAGGATTCGGTTGGCATCCAGGCAATAGGGGTACTGCTTGAGAAGCTGGGAGCACGAGTCGGTCGCCTCCGCTTTCTGTCCCACATAATAATAGGCCTTGGCAAGCAGCACCTGCATGTCCACCCGCTGCGGGTCATTGGCAAGCACGGCGCGGATTTCGGAAATCGCCTGTGAGTACAGCTCACCCTGGATATACATATGCGCCAACGCGCCGCGCGTCAGGCGGATCTTGGGCGGTTCGACCCCGTCGCGCCTGCCGAACAACCGTTGTAATTCGCCCTGGATCGCGGCATTGGACGGCTGTACTTCAAAAGCACGCTCCATGTGCCAGATGGCATCATCCAATATGCCCTGGTCGTCGGCAATGATGCTCAGGCCGACATGGGATACGAAGTCATCCGGCACGGAGGTCAGCACGCGCTGGAAAATGTCCACCGCCTCCGTGTAACGCTTGGCCTCCAGATAGGCCTTGCCAAGCAGCCGATAGGCCTCAATATACTTGGGGAAAGTCTGCAGGATGTGACGGCAGTGCGCGATGGCCTCATCGTGTTGAGCGTTCTCGATCAAATTCTCGATCAGGCGGTCGTAATTACGCAGGGAAATCTTAGCCATCAAGGGACTCCACCCTAAGTATGCCCTAATCTTAATAATTTCGCAAGCCTAGGGGCCCTTTTGATCATAAAAAAGCAATAAAGGCGGGACCGCAGAATCAGCGAATACGTGTGCGGCCAGGACCCGCGCCCGGGCCTCCGCCCCTTTGACTTCGTCGTTGGCATGGAGGGTGAACAACACCTCGCCTTTTTCAACTCGGTCGCCCACCTTGTGATGAATGACGAAACCCACCGCGTGATCCACCGGATCGGACTTTTTGGCGCGGCCCGCCCCGAGACCCACCGCGGCCTCGCCCACGCTGCGCGCGTCGACCTGGGCAAGCCAGCCGCCCCGCGGGGCCCCCACCTGCTCGACGAATTTGGCGCGCGGAAGTTTACCGGGATCATCCACATAAGAGACGTCTCCGCCCTGGGCGCGCACCAGCACGCGGAACTTCTCGAACGCGCTTCCATCGGCGATGGCCTTCTGGGCCATCCGCCGGCCCCCCTCCAGGTCGTGGGCGCGCCCGCCAAGCGCCAGCATGTGGGCGCTCACCTGCAGACAATGCTCGCGGAAATCCTTCGGCCCGCCGCCCTTCAGGGTTTCCAGCGCTTCGATCACTTCCAGCGCATTGCCGACGGCATGCCCGAGCGGCTGGTTCATATCGGATAACAGGCAGATCGTTTTGCGTCCGGCCAGATCGCCGATCTGGATCATCAGCTCCGAGAGGGTGCGCGCCTCCGCGAGCGTTTCCATGAACGCGCCCCGGCCGACCTTGACATCCAGCACAATCGCATTCGCGCCCGCCGCTATCTTCTTGCTCATGATGGACGAGGCGATCAGGGGAATGGACGGCACGGTTCCGGTCACGTCGCGCAGCGCATACAGTTTTCCGTCCGCCGGCGCGAGGTCAAGGGATTGACCGGTGAGCACGATTCCCTTTTCTCTGAGCTGTTTTTTAAATTCATCGGTGTTCAGATCCACGCGATAGCCGGGAATGGATTCGAGTTTGTCCAACGTGCCGCCGCTGAAGCCAAGTCCGCGGCCGGACATTTTTCCCACGGGCAGGCCGCAGGCCGCGACCGTCGGCAGCACGACGAGCGTGGTCTTATCGCCGACCCCGCCGGAGGAATGCTTGTCCACGGCGATGTCCACCACGCCGCTCAGATCCAGGATGCGGCCGGAAAGGACCATCGCCAGAGTGAGATCGGTTGTTTCGCGCGGCGTCATCCCGTTCAGCAGGACCGCCATGGCCCAGGCCGAGACCTGATAATCGGGGATGTCGCCGTTGACAAAGCCCTGCACGAAGAAGTTGATCTCCTCCTGCGTCAGTTCCCCGCGATCGCGTTTCTTGATGATGATATCGGTGGCCCGCATTGAAGACTCCTTGCGTTGATTCTATCACCCCCTCCCTGCCCCGGAGCCATCCGCCCGGTCCCCGCACCGGGCGCCGCTGGCTGGAGGTCTTAACCCTTCACCAGTTTCTGGCCGTCCGTGGTGTCCTGCACCGTCCAGCCCAGCGCCGCGATCTGATCGCGCAGACGGTCTGACTCGGCCCAGTGTTTATTGGTGCGTGCTGCTTGTCGTTGTTCCAACAACCCCAGGACTTTCGCAGATGGTTTATCTTCTTCGATCGGCGGCGCATGCAGGACCATGTCCCACACCTCTGCCCGAATGCCGCGCTCAATGGGATTCGGAATGCTCAATTCGCCCAATTCGCTCAAATTAAATTTCGCACCGGCAGGATACATCTTCGGATCGCAGTCGCTGACCAGCGATACCGAACTCACGCCGTTCACTTCGCAAATTCCGCCCGCAAAATCAATGATCAATCCGGTATGTTCATCGAGACCAACGGTTGTATTTTCCTTGGGCACCGATTTGCACCAGATCTCAAACCGCTCCATGCCGATGAAACACCGGCTCGTATCCAGATCGTCACCGCCATCGGCGTTGTTCCAATGCGGCACGAAGGATACCTGCAGTCCATAATCCGCAAAAAGATTCAATCCGGTCTTGGTGTGAACGTCTTCACCCACCTTATAGATCTCATAGACCGGGATTGCCCACGCGCCAATGGAGATCGTGGCCGCGGAGGCGAACACCAGGGTCGCCCCCAGCCGATGACGGGCGCGGATGATCTCCCAGGCCAGCGAGTCCTGCAGCTGGCGGGTCGCATAGGTCGGGCTCCCCGGACCCATGAAGATCAGGTTGGCATACAGGAGCGGCCGGACGATCTCGGCCTCATCCGGGCTGAAAGGTGTGCCGCGTTTGCGCGCCGAGACCACGTCAACGAGCGGCGTATAGTTTGCCAGCCGCGTCCGGAGAAAGTCCGCCACCCGGGCCGCGACCTGGTGCGAGTTCAATTCAAAGCCGGCCGGCGTTTCCAGCACGGCGATCCGCAGCGGAGGCGGCAGGGCGCGCGCCAGCGATTCAAAGACGCGCCCGCCCGCCAGGGAAGTCTCACCGGAACCGAGAAAAGCGATTTGTCCGAGGGCCATGTCAATTGGATGACGCGTTCAATTCGTCTATTACATCCAGCAGGACCGTGTTTTCCGGGATGTCCGACATGGAGAGGCCATAATGGGCGTAACGGATCATGCCCTGCCCGTCCACCACGCAGACCAGCGGCATGCGCCCAAGCTTGAAGAGATTGACCTGCTGTCGATAGCGCCGCGCCACCTCGTGGCCCGGATCGGGCAGGCCGATGAACGGAAGCCGGTGCTCGTCCCAATACTGACGAAAGGCGTTCTCGCGGTCCGGTCCAATGGCGAGGATCTCGGCGCGGCGGGCGGTGAATTGTTCGTAATCATCACGCAGGCGCGCCAACTGCGCGCGGCAGTAGGGTCACATGAAGCCCCGCAGAAATGCAAGCACGACGGCCCTGCCGCGATAGTCCGACAGGCGGATCAGCCGTCCGTCGACGGCCCGGACTTCAAATTCAAGCGCCCTTTCCCCCGGATGCAATAGATCAGTCATGGGATATCAGCTCTCGGGCCTTCTGCCAGATCTCATCGAACATCCTGGCGGTCAGTTTGCCCGTCAGGGTGTTTTGCTGGCTGGGATGATACGAACACAGGAGCCAGGCCCCGCCCGGCAGCCGATGCAGCGCGCCGTGCGCAAAAGTGTATTCCGAACCGCGGACGGAATACATTCGCAGGACCCGCTCAAAGGCGATCCGGCCCAAAACCACGATGACCTTCGGCTCGAGCCACCGGATCTCGCGCTCCAAAAAAGGCTGGCAGTTGTCGAGCTCGGCGGGGCTCGGCTTGTTGCCGGGCGGCGCACAGCGGCCGGCCGCGGTGATAAACACACCCTGCAGCCTCAACCCATCCTGGCGGCTCGTGGAAACGGGCTGGCTGGCAAAGCCCGCCCGGTGGAGCGCCGGGTAAAGGAAATTCCCCGACCCGTCGCCCGTGAACTGCCGGCCCGTTCGATTCGATCCATGGGCGCCGGGCGCAAGCCCAATGACGAGCAGGCGCGCCCTCCGGTCGCCGAATCCCGGAACCGGTTTGCCCCAATAATCCCAATCCTGATACGCCCTGCGCTTCGTCCGTGCGACCTGCTCGCGCCAGGCCACCAGCCGCGGACATTTGCGGCAGGCGATGATCTCCTCGTTCAGCGAATCAAAATCCATACGCCCATTCTACCCCACTTGAAATCCGGTCGGATTTTGCTACACTATATGTATCAAGGACAAAGGAGGTCGCATGAAACCTTTCCGCAAAAACCTGGCCCTCGCCATTGACGGCGGCGGCATCAAGGGCGTGATCGTCACGAAGGCGCTTACGATCGTCGAGGAAAAGCTGGGTTATCCGCTTCACGCCCGGGCGGGCCTGACGGCCGGCACATCCACCGGCTCGATCATCGCGGCCGGCCTGGCCGCGGGCCTGGAGGCGAAGGCGCTCAATGAACTCTATCTCGAACTCGGCAGCACGATCTTCCATCGGAGCATCCGCACCTGGCTCTGGCCTTTGTTCAACTATCGCTATTCGAACCGCCCGCTGAGGCGGGCGCTGGACAAATACCTGGGCAACAAAATGGTTGCCGAACTCTGGAAAGCCGGCCATCCCATTGATGTGGTCATCACCACGTTCGACATCGTGGAGAGCCGCACGCGCTTCATCAAGCCCTACAAGAGCAACTACGCGGACTGGCCGGTGGTCCAGGCCGTGCTGGCCTCGGCTGCCGCCCCCACGTATTTTCCCTCCATCGACGGGCGCTACGTGGACGGCGGCGTCGGTTCGTATGGAAATCCGTGCTACCTCGCGGCGTATGAGATCGCGTTTGCGCTGCGCTGGAAGCTGGAGGACACCACCCTGATCAGCATCGGCACCGGGCGCGATCCGAACACCATCCGGCCCGGCGAAGTGAATCATTTCCTGCCCCTGCGGTACATTACACCGATCCTGGGCGCCTTCCAGACTTCCGCCGCCGACCAGCAGGTGGACCTGGTCAACCGGCTGTTCGAGCGGTTGGATTTCCGCCGCTTCCAGGTGGACCTCAAGAGCGCCATCCCGATGGACGATCCGTCCAATATCCCGGCGCTCCTGCATTATGGCGAGGAGCTCGGACGGATGATCCTGAGCGATATAACCGACCGCGCAATGTCCATCACCCCGCAGTCGATCCCCGGGCTCACAGGATCAACATCGCGTCGCCAAACGAATAAAAGCGGTAGCCCTCGCGCAGCGCGCTCTCGTATGCAGTCAATATCCGCTCGCGCCCGGCGAAAGCGCTGACCAGCATGATCAAGGTGGACCGGGGCAGGTGAAAGTTGGTGATCATCGCATCCACGATCTTGAATTTGTAGGGGGGAAGAATGTACAGGGAGGTCGCCCCGACAAAGGCCGAAACCTGGGAGGCGCGGGCCGCAGCCGCGCTTTCCAGAGTTCTTACGGAGGTCGTTCCCACCGCGATCACCCGCCCGCCCGACCGCCTGGTTTGATTGATCAGATCCGCGGTCTCTCCATTCAACTGACACCACTCCGTGTGGATGGCATGGTCCTGCGGATCCTCTTCCGTGACCGGCGCAAAGGTATCGAGCCCGACATGCAGCGTGACGTACGCCAGCCGGACGCCCTGCTGCTGCAGCTCCTCGAGCAGGCGCGGCGTGAAATGAAGCCCGGCCGTCGGTGCGGCGGCGGAACCCGGCTCGCGGGCATAGACCGTCTGATAACGCTCCGGGTCCTTCAATGATTCGTGGATGTAGGGCGGCAAAGGCACATTGCCCACCTTCGGAAGATAAGGTTCGATCGCTTCCGCAAATCGGACGAGTCGTTCCGATCCATTCAGCACCCCGATGATCTCCGCCGCGGGCCCGCCTTCGACCCTGAGCGTGGTGGCCGGGCGCATCCCCTTTCCGCCCGCCAGACACCGCCAGGTCCGTTCATCCTCGCGGCGAAGCAGCAGCAATTCCACGCGCCCGCCCGTCGATTTGCGCGCATAGATCCGCGCCGGAATGACGCGGGTTTCATTCAAGACCAGCAGGTCGTCCGGGCGGAGATATCCAACGATCTCGCGGAAGATCCTGTGCTCCAGCCTTCCGGAGTCGCGGTGGAGCACCAGCAGACGCGACGAATCGCGCGGCTCGATGGGCGTCTGCGCGATCGAGGATTCAGGCAGGGGATAATCGAAGTCGGAGATTCGCACGTCGGGCAACTTTCAAGCGGCAAGCGCGACGGAATTATACTTTCATCAGCCTGACAGAATCGCTGCCCTCCCGTTTCCCTCCGCCCGACCGGGCCCGGCCCAACACGGGGGAACTTCCCGGCCCTTCATCCCGTCCAATGGAGGGAGAAAGGAGGCACCGAATGAAATTGACTGCGCTTTCTGCGGTGATCTTGTTTGCGCTGGCTTTGGGCAGCTGCCGCACTTCCCCGGCTCTGCCTGGCCCATCGCCGGCCCCCGGCCCGCCGGAAGGCCCCCCGGCGCAGAGTTCCCCCGCGCTCAGCCCGCCGCGCTCAAGGGAAGACCTGCCTCAGCCAGCCACATCCACCCCGCCCTCGGAGGATGATCTTATCAACCTGGCGAAACTGGATCTGGGGCGACGATTGCAGATCGATCCGCGCCAGATCACCTTCCTTAAGGCAGCCCCGATCACCTGGGGGGATCTCTCGTTGGGATGCGTCCCGGCGTCGGGGCAGATCCTGCCGCGGGGGGCGTCGAGCGGTTATCAGATCTGGCTGCAGGCCGGGGGCCGGGATTACGTTTATCATGCAGGGTGGAACGGTCAACTCGTTTTATGCGCGGATATCCATCCGGGCGCAAACAATCCTTTGCTCCTGAAGACCCCCCAATCCAGGCCGCAGCCTCCGCAGGCGAACCCGTAAAGGCAGGTCCACTGCTCCCCACTGCAAAAGCGGAAGCCTCCTGAAAAAGCCCGGCCCCATGATCGAGCTTCGTTCAGAAGGCTTCGGATTTACACGATCCTCGCTCCCGGCCCGGGCAGCGCAAGCGCTGACTCAGGCGGGGCAGAGGCAGGCCGCCTTAGTGACCGCCAAATACCACGGCCGTGAGGGCGTTCACCAGTCCCGCACCGTAAGCTTCAAGATCCGAGATCGGTCTGCCGCCCAAATGGCAGTAGCCGGTCGGGCAGTCGTCGCCGGTGCGGTCCGCCGCGGAAGTGTCCGATGCGCTCAGGCCCGGCGTAGCGTTGCCATGAACATTCAGTGCGCTGGCCTTGAGGATACCGATCAGCAGAGCGGGATGATGGCGAGCCTTCGGGTTGCTGCTCGCAATCAGAGCCAGGACGGCCGAGGCGTGCGGCGTGGCCATCGAAGTCCCCTGGATGCTCGTGTAACACTCGTTGGCATAAAACTGCGGCCCGATGTTGATAAAGCACGGTATCTCAAGGGCCCAGTTGGAGGTAATGCTGAAGTCCTCCCAGGAATTGGTTCCATCGGTGGATACATAAGGGAAGCCTTCCGTGCCGCCGCGATCCCAGGTCGGCAGATTGAACTTGCGCGCGCCGCCCGGTGCGGCCACATCAATGCGCGGGCCGTAGTTGCTATAGTAGGCCAGTTGGTTCTGCCGGCCGACCCCAAAGGGTTGGTGGGCGTCGCTCTTCGGTTTGCAGGTCGCCTCGCTGTCCGCCGGACTGCCGATCGTGCCTGGATCACAGTTCCTGGAAGGCGGGTTCACAACATCCCCGGTCGCCGAAACATCCACCACACCCGGTATGCCGCCCGGGGTCTCCCACAGGCCAAAGTAATCCACAAAATCCGAGGGCGCGGTCCCCGGCGTAGTCAGGGGTCCGTGGTTGAGGACCTGGCCGCCTGCGCCGATCCGCAGATGCTCATTGCCTGCGGCCGCCACGATCACGGTCCCTTTTGAACGGGCATAGGCCACGGCATTGACATAATCCTGATAGATCGCATCTTGATCCGGATCCGTGCGATCCAGGTAGCCGCCAAAGGAAATGCTCACAACGTCGATGCCATGATCGGCAGCATAATAGAATGCATCCAGGATGCTGGAGTCATAGGCATACCCGCACCATTGCGAGATCTTGAGGGCGACCAGCTTGACATTGGGTGCAATGCCGTTGATCCCCACGCCGTCCATGGCCGCCGCGATGTTGCCTCCGATCCAGGAGCCATGACCATTCCAATCCGTGGTGGCCGGGCCGCCGAACATGGTTGCAAAATCAGAATCGCTGTATCCGAAGTAGGTCGAGCAAAGGGGCGGATCCTCGGTGGTGGTGAAGTCCTCCACATCCACAACCTGGGATGCCAGTTCGGAATGCGTGTAATCCAGGCCGGTATCGGCCACGCCCACCAGGACACTTGGATCGCCGGCGTTGACCTTCCAGGCCTGGGGCGCTCCGATCCGACTGAAATCCCACATGAGTCCCGGCAGCGAAAAGGCGGGATCCGGTTTGACCTTCGATATCTTTCCTCCAAAACCCAGATCCTGCCGGTCCAGGCTGGGAGAGGCCTTGAAGCCCATCTCCTGAGCCAATTGCGGTTGAATCAGATAGCGGATGCCATCCGTTCCCACGCTTTGCACATGGCTGCTGGCTGCCAGCTGGCTGCGAAGGTCATTGGGGGCCGAGACGACCAGGGTATTCGCCTGGCGCAATTCTTCGACCACCGTGGCGCCGCGGCCGATCGCATCGGCACGCAGTTGATCGTAATCCGCGCTGCTCTTGGCAACCAGAATATAACGGTAGCCCCGGCCGAACGGGTGCGGGGGCGGGGTCGGTCCGGCTGCGGTTGCCGGAATCACGCCGATCATGCCGACCAGGATGACGAGCGATGACAATAGAGCAAAAGCCTTTCTGATATTCATACGATTCTCTCCTCGGGGATATGAATATGGATTGAAATTGTTCGAAAGACTCAGCGGCTATTTAATGTGTAAAAGTTCCATCCTTATAATTCACCTCCTTGATCGCGGAAAACAGGCGCCAACGGACACCTTTTGACCCCTGCTGGACCCCCTGCTTCTTTCGCATGGCGGCAGACCCGTTTGCACGAGAATTTCCACACGATGTATCAATATTCTTATCCAATAATATTTCAATATTTCGCAAAAATCAAGTGGTGATCTGATGAAGGGCCGGACCGACCAGGAGAGCCGCTGGCCGCAGAACCGAACTTCGAAAAGACCTCCCTGGATCCTGATGACAAGATCCCTATTTGCGGAAAAGACGAATGAAGATATTCAGGACGACGGTCACCACAATGGACAGGACGATCGACGTCACGACCGGGAAGTAGAAACTGCCGTGCGGACCTTCCAGACGGATATCGCCCGGCAGATGGCCCAGCGGCACGCCAAACTTCGCGGCCAGATAGACTCCCCCGCCGATCAGGAACAAGACAATTCCGCCGATCATCAAGTAACGGGCAATGCTTTCCATGGAGGTCTCGCTACTTCCGGCTGACGGCTTCAATTTCCTTTAAGGTGACCGGCATTCCGGCACGCACCGTATTTTGAATCTCCGCCACCGTATCGGTATGTTTCATCAGATCGCGAATTTCCTCCTGGCCGGCCTGGGCGACGACTTTGGCGCGGTAGCTTATGCTCCGAGCGGGTTCGCCTTCGGCTGCAAAATCGCCGTCCACCTCGATCTCGACGCTCTCCACCTGGATGCCGCGCCGGGCGGCCTCGCGATAAATGTCGTTGCAATAACAGGTTGCCAGGGCCAGCGACAGCGCCTCCCCGCCATTCAGGCGGGAACCGAATCCACTGGGCTTGGGCGGGATGTCGATCGAATGGCCCGTCTCGCCGGTCCGCAGGGTGACCTGGTGCCTGCCTCCGCCGTTTTGAACGATCGCGCTGTAGTTCATGCTTCACCTCTAAAGCAATTTCGGCTGTCCCTGCTCGATATACTTCAATCCCAGATGCTCGTAGGCGGACTTCGTCGCCACCCGGCCCTGCGGGGTGCGGTCAAGGAAACCCAGCTGCAGGAGGTAGGGCTCAACCACATCCATGATCGTATCCTGCTCTTCGCTGATGGATGCGGCAATCGTGTTCAGCCCGACCGGTCCTCCATCATATTTTTCAATGATGGTCCTGAGCACGCGGCGGTCCACCTCGTCCAACCCAAGCGGATCGACCTGCAGCAGATCCAGCGCGCCTCGCGCGATGTCCTGCGTGACTGTCCCGTCCGCGCGGACCTGGGCGTAATCGCGGACACGCCGGAGCAGGCGCAATGCGACGCGCGGCGTGCCGCGTGCCCGGCGGCCGATCTCTTCGATGCCGCCCTGATCCACCCGGACCGCCAGGAGCTTCGCGGCGCGCGTGACCACGGCCTTCATCGCTTCCAGATCATAATAATCCAGGCGGTAGACCGCGCCGAAGCGCGCCCGCAACGGCGCGGTGACCAAGGCGAGGCGCGTCGTCGCGCCCACCACGGTGAAGCGCGGCAATTTGAGGCGGATCGAACGGGCCGAAGGCCCCTTGCCGATCACGATATCCAGCGCAAAATCCTCCATGGCTGGGTACAGTACCTCTTCCACCGCGCGTCCGAGACGATGGACTTCGTCAAGAAACAGGACGTCGCCCGCCCGCAGGTTGGTAAGGATCGCGGCCAGATCTCCGGCGCGCTCGATGGCGGGGCCCGAGGTCACTTTGATGTTCACGCCCATTTCGTTGGCAACCACATGCGCCAGCGTCGTCTTTCCCAGGCCCGGCGGGCCGTAGAACAGAACGTGATCCAGGGCCTCGGCCCGTCCGCGCGCCGCCGCGATCAGGATGCCAAGATTTTCCTTGACCTGATCCTGACCGATGAGCTCGGTCAGCTTCTGCGGGCGCAGGGCGTTATCGACGCGGTCATCGGGTTTTGCTTCAGGATCAAGCTGTCTTTGATGAGGATCGGCCATGCCGCAATTATAACCTTATCAGATGTGCGCCCGCGCACCCTCCAGGCTCAGATCATTTCCACATCGTGCGGGCGGGACTCTGCCAGGCCGACCGCCGTGATGCGGGTGAAGACGGCCTTCTCGTACAGTTCGTCCACCGACTGCGCGTCCGTGTAGCTCATCCCCGATCGCAGCCCGCCGATGAGCTGGTTCAGCATTTCGCGCGCCGAGCCGCGATAGGGCACCGCCGCCTCGACGCCCTCGGACACATAATCTTCGATCTCCTCCTGGGTGATCTCGCCCTCCCCCTCCCGGGCCTTGCGCGCCACGTTGGCCTGGAGCGAGGCCATGCCGCGCGAGACCTTATAGCGATGACCTTTGCGCGTCATCAAGAGACCCGGGCTCTCGTCGGTGCCGGCCAGCAGGCTTCCGATCATGACGGTGGAGGCGCCCCCGGCCAGTGCTTTGACCACATCGCCCGAGCTGCGAATGCCGCCGTCCGCGATGATCGGAATGTTTTGCGGACGCGCCGCCGCCGCGCAGTCCATGACCGCGGTCAACTGCGGCACCCCGGCGCCTGCCACCGTGCGCGTGATGCAGATCGAACCGGGACCGACGCCGACCTTGACCGCGTCGACTCCGGCCTCGATCAGGCGGCCGGCCCCCTCCGCCGTGGCCACATTGCCGCCGATGATCTGCGCGGCTGGAAATTGTCTGCGGATGGATTTGATGATATCGATCTCAAGTTTGGAATCGCCGTGGGCAATATCCACCACGATGCAGTCGGCTCCGGCCTCCAGCAGCCGCTCGACGCGTTTGAGCTCCGTGGACTTCACCCCCACGGCCGCGCCGACCGCCAGGCGGCCGCGCGGATCTTTCGTCGCCTTGGGATATTCGGAGATCTTCATGATGTCTTTCAGCGTGATCAAACCCGCCAGCTTCCCCTGCGCATCGACCAGCGGCAGCTTTTCGATGCGATGCTGATGAAGGATCTTCTCCGCCTGCTCCAAGGTTGTATCGGGCGGCGCCGTAACCACGTTGCGCGTCATGATCTCTGACAGCAGCCGGGCATCCTCCTCTTCAAACAAGAGGTCGCGCGTGGTGATGATCCCCACCAGGCGTCCGTCCGCGTCCAGCACGAGTATCCCGCCGGTGTAGGTCTCCGCCACAATCTTCTTGACATCCCCGACGGTGTCCGAGAGGGTCAGCGCGATCGGATTTTGCACGATGAAGGATTCGGCCTTCTTGACGCGCTCGATCTGCTTCACTTGTTCATCGATCGTCATGAAGCGGTGGATGATCCCGATCCCTCCCTCGCGCGCCATGGTAATGGCCATCTCACTTTCGGTCACGGTGTCCATGTTCGCGGAGACGATCGGCGCCTGCAGAACGATCTTGCGCGTCAACCTGGTCTGCGTGGAAAGCCTGCGGCGGGAAGCCACTTCCGAATATTGAGGCACGAGCAGCACGTCATCATAGGTCAGAGCTACATCAGGCAGAATCTTCATGGGGATTTCCTTCCTCACCTGCCGCCGCGGGCCATCCGGCCGAACGCGGCAGGCCGCGTTCATTATATGGCGCGCCGTCCTTTACCACAATGCTATAATCGAATCGGTCCGCTCAAATGTCTGACGACCTGCTGGCTCTTTCCCCCCTCGATGGGCGTTATCGATCCGAGACCGAATCGCTCCGCGAATATTTCTCGGAATTTGCATATCTGCGCGGCAGGGTCCAGGTGGAACTTGGATATCTGACCGCCCTTTCGCAGGAGGCGGGTTTGATCCGTGCTCTGACGGACGGGGAACTGGATCTGCTGCACAGGCGGGCTGCAGATTTTTCGCTGGAGGAGGCGCGTCAGATCAAGGACCTGGAGCGGAGCATGCGTCACGACGTGAAAGCCGTCGAGACCTTTTTGCGCGCGAGGCTCGCGCCGACCTCCCTGTCCGACCTTCTGGAATATCTGCACTTCGGCCTGACCTCGGAAGACGTGAACAACATTGCGCAGGCCCTGGCCCTGCGGGATTCGCGCGACGCCATCATCCTGCCCGCCCTGCAGGGGATCCTGGAGCGGCTGGCCCGGCTGGCCGAGACACATGCCTCCACGCCGATGCTGGCGCGGACTCACGGCCGGCCCGCGGTCGCAACCACGTTTGGCAAGGAGCTGGCAGTATTTTATGCGCGGCTGGAAAAGGGATACACCCGATTGGCAGCCCATCGCTTTGAAGCCAAACTCAACGGCGCGGTCGGAGACTTCAACGCACTGCTCTCCGCTGCTCCGCAGGTGAATTGGATCGCCTTCAGCGACAAATTCATTCAGCGCCTCGGGCTCGAGTCAAATCCCATCACGACGCAGATCCTGCCCTATGACAACTGGATCGAATATTTCCAGACGGTGCATTTGATCAATTCCATCCTGATTGATTTTGCCCAGGATATGTGGCGCTATGTCAGCGACGATTATTTGAAATTGAAAGCGGCCGCCTCCGAGGTCGGCTCCTCGACCATGCCGCAAAAGGTCAACCCGATCGATTTCGAGAACGCCGAAGGGAATCTGGGAGTTGCGAATGCACTCCTTGAACAATACGCGCGCAAGCTCCCCATCTCGCGCCTGCAGCGGGATCTATCCGACTCGACCGTTCGGCGCACGTTCGGGGTGGCGCTGGGACATTCGCTGGTGGCGTATGCGAGCCTGGCAGGGGCCCTGGAAAGGGTCGAGGCCAACGAGTCCACGATGACCTCCGAGCTGGAGGGTCACTGGGAGGTGGTCGCGGAGGGCGCCCAGACCATCCTGCGGGCGGCCGGCCTGGGCGGGGCCTTTGACGAACTGAGGGCTTTGACGCGCGGCACAGAGGTCACGAGGGAGGCTTTTGTCAAGTGGATCGAGGGTCTGCCGGTGGAGGAAGGGGTCAAGGCAGCGCTGCGCGCCCTATCGCCTTTAACATATGTCGGTTTGGCGGAGGAGATCGCGGCCCGGGCTTTAAAGGAGCATCGCGGCACGCAGGAGCCCCACGGAGACTAGCGGAAGTCCTGCTCCCTCTACTCTATCTGTTTAAACTCTCTTTAAATTGAAGAAACCATTTAGTAGTCCGAATCGAATCAAGATCTGAGTCTTTCTCCAAGTATTCGCGATCTGGCAGCGTTCCGAGATCCCGGCCTTTTGTCAGCCAGTCAAGGCATTCTTGTTCCTTACCCAACAAGGTACTGATACAAGCCAGATCATAAGTACCGTCACCGGGTGCTATCGATTCAGATTTCAACATCTCTTCCTTTGCCAGGTTCAACAACATTTTCCTCTGCCCCTTTTCAGCAGTACCTAGGGCTTTTGCCTGGGCCATCAGTGAAAGTCCCCAATAATGGAATGCAAGGGGCAGGTCGCGGTTAATAGCCACCGCCGCATCATGTTTCTCATATGCCTGCCTGAATAACTCGTCTGCTTCCGCCCCACTCTTGATCTCAACTTGCGCAGAGAGTACTTTTCCCCAAACGTATAACGCCTCCGGATCTTGTGGGTCGATGGCTAAAGTTGATGCAAACTTCTCGTATGCCTGCTTGAAAAGCCGATCCGCCTCCGAGCCGCTTGGCATAGGGCAATTAATTGCGCTCACCGATGTTCTGCGCCGCGATACGCTCAGTCCTGCGCAAGCCGAGATCGTGAGGACGCTCCGCAATGGATTGTCGCGCTTGGCAGCCTGTCCTGGCCAACAGGCCAGGGAAAAGCAGCTGGCAATAGTGCGAAATATGAGATTGGTAAGGTACAGAAAGTTGTTTGTTTAATGCTCTTTGCGAAGACCATGCGATTGCAAGAGATCAGTTCTTTTTGGAACAAGCAAATTGTCTATAGAGCCAGCGAATCCATGGATATCCAATCCCCCACAATAATAACAAGAATATAATATCCATGAATATCACTTTTGGAAAGACTATTAATAATGGGAGCGAAGTGGTTATGAAAGAAAGACTAAAATACCCATTCAATATTACGGCAAACCACTTTTCGGTCGGCGCGCCATGTTTTTTCCCCCACCGTTTTATGCCGACTACTAACCCAATTAGACAAATGACATTAAATACAATAATCAAATCTATTGTCTGTTCCATATTAAGCCCTTTTATAGTTTCGGAAATGACGAGGAATAAAGAGGAAGGGTTCACATTTTCATTTCCCTTCCCAACCTGCTACTATCAGATTATTCCATGCGAGAACGTTTGTAGTAATTACTGCTGCGCTCATAGCCGTAACCCATCCCGTTTCAGTTAGTGACATGGCGGCTATCTCTTCAGGGACAAA
>DATJBI010000051.1:0-6469 GCA_035515435.1 Anaerolineales bacterium | reverse complement strand
TGAAGGCACTCTTCATAATTGCTGATCGTGGCTTTCTCGACTTGCGTGACGCTGCAATCAACGAATTGGTCAATGATGTAGAAGAGCAGTCGGGAACCTGGTTGAATCTTCCAAAATAGGGCTGTGGACCAGCCTTCATCACCGGAGCATGCGGGCCTTTCCCTGTTCCGTGCGGTCCAGCATTGGACACCTGTAGGCACTTCCGAAAGTTCAGATTTGTGAAAGCCAGGAGAGTGGTTCTTTCCTGAATAGACCTGCTAGGCAATCTTGCGCTGGATTCCGGACTTGGCAGATTCAGCAAGCTTTTGTTGGAGGTTCTCCTGAATCCGCTTCAACGCAGTGGCAATCGTGCAGGCGCTCGTAAGCCCTTGCCCTTAAGTTCAAGTTGAATTCGGGCGTCACTTGTCCGTCAGCTCATAGAAGCGATTCAATCCCGGAAATCAGAATGCGATTCCCAGATAAGGCAGCACAATGGTTAGAACGAGTCCAAGCACCGCCAGAACCCCGAAGAGTCCCGCCCTCTGGCGCACCAGGGCCGCGCGCATTTCCGTTGCTTCCACCACGGACCGATGCAGGCTTTGCCTGAGGGCGCGGACGGATTCGCCCAGCTGCCCGCTTCCCTGCTGGCTGAACTCCGCCCGGATGTCGCGCAGGAAGAGCTGCACCTCGGTATTTTGCGGATCCGGCAGATGCTGCTCCACCACCGCGATGGCCTCCTCGGAACTCTTGATGTTCTTCTGGGCCAGCAAAAGTGCCATGAGATTGCAGAAAGGCCCCCCGAGACTCCCCACCGCGCGCAGCGCCTCATCCACGCTGAGGGAGGAGGCGATCAAGGTCTCCATCACGGTCAGGCCGATCAGCATGTTGCTTACCATCCCCTCGGCGCGAATCCTGGCGAGCGTCTTCAAGCGCGCATACGGATGCCGCAGCCCGAGAAAAATGAAGATGGCCGCCACGATCGGACCCGCAAAACCCAATCCGATGATCAGCATCGCAGCCGCCAGGCCGGCCCCGACCACCAGGTAAAGGATGAAATCCCGGATGGCTGCCGCATAGAATTCACCCGGCGTCTCGTAGGGATAGCCTGCCCTGCGGAGCATGTCGATCACATCCGGCAGGTTCCTGGTGTGCGCCGGATCAAATCTCTCAGGCCAGAGGGCAAGCAGGACCGCGTCAAGCGATGAACGTTTCCTGGAGGCTCCATCCTGCTCGAGGGCTCCGTAAAGGCCCAGCCTGTTTCGCCCGATCGCGGGCTCTATCAGGGCGTTCAGGATCTCGAAAGCCGCCAGGGCCGCGCCGACCGATCCAACAAATACGAGTAACAACATGGATGCCTCTCCTTCTCACTGTACTTTATCAGTGCGGAGATCCTTGCGCAGGATTTTCTCCGCTAGCTGTGGCCGGCTTGCAGCACCGAATGGAGCTCTCCTTCCGGGGACAACCGATGGGGCCGGAAACCTCTGTGCCTCAGAGCCTCCTCCAGGATCTGGATATGTTCCATCTTGCGCTGCACTTTTCCGAGCCTGGGAGCGCAGTGCAGGATCCCCCCGCTGCCCGCAGCCCAGGTGTTCCCGCCATAATTCTCGGGCCATAAGGGGTAAGCCTCCATATTCCAATCGGCCGGCAGGCTGTTGGACCTTGTCTCTTCGAACCACCGATGGAGCGCCTCGAACCTGCTGCCCCAATAGGCATAGCCAAAGGCGATCGCCAGGTCCCGGTCGTCAAAAGGAACAACCTCGATGCAGTTCCAGCAGAGCGGAACATGGTTTTCAGGCCGCGCCAATCTCCACTCTGCCGCGCGGGGTATTCCTGCAGATGGCTTGAGAACCTGCCGCCATATCCGCCATGCACCCTTTCTCCCGCAGCGAAAGCAGTTCACCTGATTGAATTCCCACGGCAGTCCCGCCACCGAGGCAGCCAGGAGTTCAGCCTGCGTGTTCTCATCTGCACTTTCGATGAGGCACCTGGAAAGCTCCAGAGCCGAGGAGGGAATCCGATAGGGTAGGTCTCCGGCAAAATCGATCACGAAGGAGGCTGCACCGAGGATCTGTCCTTTTCGCCAGGGCGGCAGATCCTGGAAGAGCTCAGGCGCCTTCTCTTTTCCCAGCACAAGGTCTTTCACGCTTCTGAGCTGGGCCATCGAATCGCCGATCAGTCCGAGCAACAGTTCGCCGTAAGGATCTTCCATGGGGGTTCCGCCAGCCTCGCGAAGAAGGTCTTGATGCGCATGCCGCGCGATCCAATCATCACTGCCGAGCCTCCCTATTTCTGCGATCAGGCCGCGGCCATCGAATTCCGCATCCAACTCCACCACCAGCCTTGTACGGGGAAGCGGGACGAACTGCCAGCGGGTGATCACCCGGTTCTCGATCAGCCCGCCGTCATCCCCGAAGCAGAGGATGCGCAGGGGCGGGCAAAACCATGTAAGGAAGATCCGGCTGGCGGCCACAGGATAGGCAAATGCCAGCACCTTTTCTTCCAATCTGGGATGAAACATGGCTCCAGATGCCCTCTGGTAGGGGCTGGTCAGCACGCGGACCGCTAGCGCGCTGCTTCTTGATGTTTGTACTCTACCTGACATGATGTGGTCTCCTGTTTTCCGGCCGAAGCCAGATCATTGAATTTCAAAGGACATCCGCATAAGAGGACGGCCCGGATCGGCCCCTGACCCGCGCCTCATTCTCCGAGCAGGATCTTTTTGAGACGTGCGCGCTTTGCATCGGAGAAATCCATCGCTGCATCAGCAGACGGAGGGCCGGCAGGTGCGGTCTCGATGCAGTGCATCAATTGCGAAGGCCGCATCTGAGCAAGCCGGTCGAAGGAGCCGCCTGCGCCCTGCAACGGATCCTCGCGCAAACTCGCGATCGCATAAGCGACCGGATCGTCGATCGCATCACCCGAGGGACTGCAGGCGAACAATACCCAGGATACAAACGCCTGCGCCGAGGCGCGGCCGGCCAGAAGTCGTTTGGTCACCCTGGGGTGGACATGGTTCCCGATGAGCAGCTTCCGCAGAACCCAGGCCGAAGGCACCGCGGCCGCCGTGGTTTGGGTGGTGGTTGTGCTTGACTTGGCTGAGTCTGGAAAGGTGCTTAAGTGCTTTAAGCGGTGCCATTCGCGCCGCCCGTTGGTGCCGGCCGCGCCATGCCTGGGTGCCAACTGCGCCGCGCCAATGGTGTCAGGCGCGCCGGGCTTATGCGTGTCATCTCCGCCACTCGGCGGTGCCATCTGTGCCGCCTCAACGGCGTCCATGGCGCCATCGAACAACGGCTCGTCCAAACGGACTTTCAGCCGAAGCGTGTCGAACTCGTCCTTCTCCTGCCGCGGCAGCGTGGCCACGAAGGCCTGGACAACACCCTCCGGGTCTCGGAGCCATTCCCAGATCGTCTTGGGACGCGAGATGCCAAGCCAGCTGGCCAGCTCTGCGTACCCGCCGTGCACCGATACTTCATCCCGCACTTCGCCGGTTCGTTGATCGAGGTAGCAGCGATCACGCAGCAGGGCCACCAGCCATGCCTGGGCGGGCGTCAATTCGGATCGCCGAATGACCTTTTCAAGAAAATAATGGGTGAGCAGGATGGTCCCGAACCCGGAGATGATCTTGCCGTGAAGTGCCTCCGCCGCCTGCTGCACCTCGGGGGTTAGAGAAGTGTCTCCTCCCCCCAGGGCCCGGGCGATGTCCATGACGGTTTGAAGGTGGTTTGTTCCTGGACCGAAGCGGCAATCGGGCTCATTCGTCTCCGGTGGGAATGGGAGGGCTGGCAATAATTCACCGGCCAATTCCTTGATCTTGGAGGCCTGCTGCAGGGCCGCCAGCAGCGAGACTCCCTCTCTCTCCCGAGCCCTGAGCCATTCATAGATTGCCGCGCCATCGGCGTGTGCGAGACGCAGGGTCATATGAACCGTGTAGCGGTTGGGAAGGCGGTGAGACCTGTGATCCCTGCCCTGCGTCCAGCGCGGAGCGCCGTCCTCACGCTCTACCAGCCCGGAAAGCGATTCCCAGGTCGATCCGTCCTCGATGGCACGGAAGAATGTGCGCCGGCTGAGCCCGCTGAATCGGACGATGTGCTTGAGTGCCACGCGTTTGCTCTGGGTTTGGCTTTCCCTTTCCCGGCGCCCGCTCCAAAACGCCTGGCGCCAGCCGACATACAGCCAGGCGTTGCGAGCTCCGATCTCCGGGATGAGTCTGCTGAAATAGCCGGGGATGGCAACGACCCTGGAAGGCGAAACGATATCATCGTAGGGCAGGCGGTTGAAGATCCTGACCTCTGCCTCCTGGTCATCGGAGGCACCCTGGGCTTCCGCTTCTGTGCGCTCGGGGCCGCATTGGTCATCAAGGACGAACTGCACATGGACTTCCTGGTCCAGTATGCCGATCAGCAAACGATCGACCGTGCTCGTGAGGCGGCTTTCCAGCCAGTCACGCGCATCGATACGGCAAACGGCAACTGTGAAGACTCCCCCGTCGAGCGCAAGGACCCGCGTGCCGCGCACCTCCCTCTCGAAGGATGCTTTGGGCATCTCCAGCTGGAGGCGTCCCAGAACAGTCTGCCAGGCTTGCTCTAGGGAGGCGGGCATAAAACGGATCCGCAGCCGGGTGCTAACAACTCACGGCCCTCGAGAAACGAGCAGCGTGGTGAACGGAGGGGAGCAATGCCACCTCCATTTGCAGGCGATTTAAGATCTTCATCCTGGCCACCCATCCAACGGGCCACTTTGCTGACGCATGCCCAAGTCTCTTTCGCACAGTGGCGGGCATTCCGCACGCAGAAATGAACTGCTTCGGCGGTGCCATTTCACCCCGAAGGCACGGCATGTTTTGAAGCAGGCTGTATTGGAGGAAGATGGCAGAAGAGGGTCTGGGAGACAAGGGGGATCACGAACTATGTCTTACGATGAAGCAGGTTGAGAGCCGTCTCATTCAGGGAACGCCGTTCCAGAATATACTCTTCGAGATCCTCCGGGCGGACTCGTATGGCATTCCCAATATGCACAGCAGGGACGTCGCCGCGTTTCATCAGCAGATAGGCAAAAGAGCGGCTGACCCGCAAGATCTTTGCGACATCATTACCTTTAAGTAATTGCTCCTTCATGGGATAGCTCCTGAAGTTAATACGGGTAAATTGGTCGCATTATAGAGACCCGATTCTCAAAAGTCAAGCGAAGGCTTATCCACTGCGTGCATGCATTGCGTCTGCTTATCGACTTCCCGAACTTGAGACACATTGGACAGGGCGGAAGATATGGAACTCGGGGCAGCAAAAGCCTGGCACATCCGGCCATCCCGATCCATGGCAAACTGCGGATGGCAAAGTGGCGGTCAAGCACACAACCGACCGGAGTGTTAAGAATCGCGGAAAACCACCCGGCAGATATGAGAATAGCAGCTTCGAATCCACCTGGGTTGTAATTTTACCTATCCCCGATCGCGGTGTTGGGGGCCGGCGCTTGGAGCAGCACGCCGTGTGAGCAGCTGAAGATTCAGAGTCTGGAAGATACTGCAGGACCGCGCCCGGCCAGTCCTCACTTGGTCGGGCGCCGGCAGGCCAGCCAGCACGCTTCCTCATTTAACAGCAGTTGACCGCTGACTACCTCCCCGTGAAAGCGTACTCAGGCTGAATGCCAGTTGAGCTGCGATCCGGGTCCTTTGCAGGACCTGATCAGCGCGCCTTGGTCTTGCGTCTTGCCAGCGCCTGCCGGATGTCCTTCAGGCGGTGCTCCGCCGAATGGCCGTCGAGATCGTACGGCCAGTTGTCCCGGCGGCTGGGCCGGCTGAACCATGCATCCGGCGCCTCCTGCAGCGCCTTCAGCAGATCTTCGTGCACTCGCCTGTGCCATTCAAGCACCTCTCGTGGCGGATGCTTGCGATAGCGTGTGTACACCAGGTGATTGAGCTGCGTGGGCTTGAGGCTGTGTTCTGGCAGCATGCGTTTACCGCGTGCTTCACGAACCACGCCTGCCTTCCAATAGGTTATATGCGCGAGCGCATCCTTCACCGTCCAGGGATCCTTGGTCCCGGTGCGGGGGACGGCCTTCCTCCACTCGGCCGCCGTGAGCCCGGCCACCAGTTGGTCCAACAGCCGAAACTCCCGGACGGCGCGCCTGATAACTTCCTTGCGGGTGTGAGTCATGGATCCTCCTCCTCCGGTCTTGCTGTCTCTCGTTTTGCAGTCGCCATACTGCTCAAGTCTGCTCAAGGCACATTATATCCATCCCACGGACCCGCCGTGCGATCGCGCCCATGGCGTTGTCGTTTACCCGCCGCCGGGTTTGTTCTGCGCCCCTGCCGGGTTGCGAACCCGTCCACACCCAACAGCAGGTGTCGGGCTGTGCGGCCCTTGCTCCGCGGGGCCGGCCGGATCCAGGTCCCATCTCAACTGGGCCGCGATTTCGCGTTGAGCGCGGGAGGAGGTGTGAACCCATTGTTCGGCCACCGTGCAGTTCGCCGGGTTCGAATTATCTGGTGAGA
>DATJBI010000050.1:0-7881 GCA_035515435.1 Anaerolineales bacterium | reverse complement strand
CAGGGCGGGCCGTCCATAGACCACGGCATGCTCACCAAACAGAATGATTTTTCCGGGCGCAGAAGCCGCACTCATGCCGGGGACAGATAGAAAACTGCCAGCACCGCCAATGCCCACATGAACATCGCGATCTGCAATGGACGGTCCGAAAGCAATATCTCTTCGGGCGCGCCGCCTGCATGTTTGATCTCAATCAAATAGAGGTAGCGAAAGATCGCGTAAAGCACGAACGGAATGGTCAGCATCATGCTGTGGTTGGCCGGAACGTTCGGCGCGGTAAACGTATAAAGCGAATACGCCACGATGGTTGTGCCCGAGACGATCAGGATGTATTGGTCCAGCAAAGGAATTGTATAGCCTTCAAAGACCTTGCGATGCGAACCCGCGCCCTGCGCCAGCAGGGCCAGTTCCGCCCGTCGTTTGCCGAAGCCGAGATAAAGCGCAAGCAGGGTCATCACAATATATATCCAGGGCGAGAAGCGCTGCACATTGATCAGGGTCACACCGCCCTCCACACGCAGGACGAAACAGGCGGCCAGCACCAACACATCGATCACTGGAACGTGCTTGAGCCAGCGCGAGTAAACGAGGTTGAGCAGAAAGTACGTCAGCAGAACAAAGGCGAAGCCCGTGGCCATAAGGTAACTGGCCGCCAGCGTGATCACGGCCAGCAGGATTCCCGCAATCCACGCCACGCCCAGCGGCAATTGGCCCGAAGGAATGGGACGCTTCTTCTTTTCCGGATGTTGCCGGTCGGCATCGATGTCAACCAGATCATTAAAGATATAGACACTGCTCGAGATCAGACAAAACAGGAAGAATCCCCCCAGCGTTTGAAGGAAAGCGGCGCGGTGGAACAGTTGCTTGTCGAAGACCAGCGCCGCGAACACGAAGATGTTCTTCGACCACTGGCGCGGGCGCATGGTTTTCAGCAGGGCCATGAACATAAGGATATTTTACTGTAAAATACTTGCATGACCAAAGCCCGTCTGGATGTTCTGCTCGTCGAACGCGGCCTGGTTGAAAGCCGCGCCAAGGCGCAGGCCCTGATCATGGCCGGGCAGGTCCGGGTGGACGGTCAGGTTGCCCTCAAAGCGGCCAGCCCGATCGACCCGGCTGCCGCCCTGACCATTGACTCGCCTCCGCGCTTCGTCTCGCGCGGCGGCGAAAAACTGGAGGCCGCGCTCGAGGCATTTGAGATCAGCGTGCGCGGCCTGGTTTGCGCCGACGTCGGCGCTTCGACCGGGGGCTTTAGCGATTGCCTGCTCCAGCGCGGCGCCGCGAAAGTGTATGCGATTGACGTCGCCAAGGGAATGCTGCATTGGAAATTGCGCAAGGATCCCCGCATCATCGCCGTGGAGCAGACCAATGCCCGCTTTGTCGACTTGCTGCCCGAGGCCGTATCGCTGGCGACGATCGATGCCTCCTTCATCTCATTGAAAATCCTGCTGCCGGTCGTGAAGAAATGGTTTTCGGCGCGCCCGGGCTCCCCGCCCCCTTTCAAGGAGAATCGAGAGGGCTGGCGGGGCGTGATTGCCCTGATCAAGCCCCAGTTTGAGGCCGGCCGGCAGGATGCGGCGCGCGGCGGCGGCGTAATTCGTGATGCGGCGATCCACCGTCAGGTTTTGCTGGATGTGTTGACGTTCGCTCAGGCGGAAGGACTCGGCGGGCGTGGATTGATCCGCTCTCCGCTCTTGGGACCAAAAGGAAATACCGAATTTCTGGCGTGGCTCGGATTCGATGACGGAAAAGATATCCAGCAGTTGATCGACCGCTGTTTCGAGAACTCGAGCTGAAGTTTGGATCTTCAGCTATTTGCTGAAAATCGTGTTCTGATATCCGAGCGCCGCGAAGAACCTGGTAAGATACGTCTGCGCATTTTGATCTGCGGTATTGAGAATGCCGTCATCCAGCGCGGCCTGCGTGATCTTGTCTTTTGCGCTTTGCAGGCAGACGAGCACCAGGTTCGGATCGGGCGTGACGAACAAACCGTTCTGCACGCTGTAGATCTGAGTCTTGCCTTCATCCAGGGAAGTCGTAAAGATCTCAGCGGGCGGCAGCTTGACATACAATACCCCGCTTTGCAGGTTCAGATCACCCGGCTGAAGCTGCGACATGTCGATACCGGCAATCACGGTTCCATGAACCTGGCACAGCATTTTATTGCCGACGAGGAAAGCCAGCGGGCCCTGATTGGTCTCAACCGCCACGACCTGTTCAACGCTGTATTGGATCGTTTCCAGGCGCGCCAAAGCCTGGATCTGATTGATGTACGTGACCGGGTCGGGGATGACCGTGGGCGTCGGATGCAGCAGATCGGAGACCTGGGTCTGCAGGGCGGTGTTGGCCTGCTGCCAGGGCGCAACCGCCTGCTGGGCGGCCTGGTGGATCGTTTGGATGATGTAATAGACGCCGAATCCGACCACAACCAATATCAAAAGCTGAATTAAAATGGAACCGCGGTTTTCCTTCATGATGTTCTCCTCATGATTATGTCCTATTATAGCAAGGCTTTTCCAATTCACGCCATCTGAAGGTCCCAGCGAACGGATGAGAAGATTTCTCCTGTTGCTTCTGCTCGGTTTATCGGGTTGTGGAATGATCCCCCGGCTGCCTCCGACTGCCTCGCCGACGCCCATTGGTGCAACGGCCACGCCCGCGGCCACCGCTCTGGCGCCCGTCCCGACTGCCGCGCTGGGTGACCCGAAAAATCCGCTGGTGCTCGCCCTGGCCCCCGCGCCGCGCCTCGACCCGAACGCACTGAATGCCAGCAAGGTTCTGATCGCCCATCTCGGAAAGTCCACGGGATATCAGTTCATCACCATCGCGCCGACCTCAGAATCGGAACTCATCGGCCGCTTTCAAACCGGGGCTGCGCACATCGGAGTGCTGTCTCCGTTCGGCTACCTGCTGGCAAGCAACCAGGGAAGCGTGGACGCCGCGTTTGCGCGGCAGCAGGATGGGAGCGCATTTTACGGTGCCCAGTTCATCGTCCGCAGCGACGCGGGCTTTGTCTCATATTTTGATTCGGTGAAGAAGGAAAACACGGCGGATGTTTCGACCGCCCTGGAACAATTCCAAAACAAAAAACCGTGCTGGGCAGATCCCCTGTCTCCCTCGGGGTATGTGGTGCCCCTGGGTTTTCTCGCCGAGGCAGGCGTCCAAACCGACGATCCCGCGTTCGTCGCGGGTCAGCCGACCGTGGTCCGCGCCGTGTACGCGCAGGGAATTTGCGATTTCGGCGCGACGTATATTGATGCCCGCACCTATCCCGGCCTGGAAGACGCATTCCCCGACGTGCTGACCCGGGTGAGCGTAGTGTGGCGCACTCCAAACATCGTCCCCTATGAGATCCTGGCTTTTTCCAGCAGCCTGGACAGCAATATGAGCCGCACCCTGACGCGCGCCTTTGTGGATGCGATGGACACTCCGGATGGCAGCTCGGCCATGCAGACCCTGTACGGCATTGGGTCAATGCAGGTTGTACAGGATAGCCAATATCAGGATTTTCGTAAAGCGGTCAAAGCTTCGGGGTTGGACCTCAGCAGTCTGCTGAAATGATGCCATTCCCCGTTTGTATTTTTTAAGAGTTAACCGCTTGCCGAAAGGTATTTTCAGCGTTATCATCATCTTATATGCGACGGCATATAAATCCATTTCCCCGAATTCATAGTAAAGGAGAAGAATATGAATAAACGTCTTACGTTTTCCTTGTGGACGCTGATCGTCATCTTTTCGATGGCGCTCTCGGCCTGCGGTTCTGCGGTTACGCCCGCCGCCCCGCCCACGGCTGTGCCGCCCACCGAGGCCCCGATGGCCACGGACACTCAGGCTCCGCCTGCGGCCTCTCCAACTGCTGCAGCCACTGCCGCACCGACCGTACCCGCGCCGGTCTGCAACATGCTGCCTGATGCTCCCGCCGCACCCGCGGCCGGACAACTTGGCGCATCGGACACGCCGATCACGATGGCATTCGTTCCCTCCGGCGAAACTGGCACGATCGCAACAGCCAGCCAGGCGATCGCCGACTGCCTGAATAAAATGACCGGGCTCTCCTATACGATCCAGACCGGGACCAGCTATGCTGCGGCCATCGAAGCGATGGGCGCCGGGAAGGCTCAAGTGGGCTTCCTCAACACCTTCTCGATCCTCGCGGCGCAGGCCAAGTATGGCATCATCCCGGCCCTGATCAACCTGCGCAACTACTCCACCAATGATCTCGACCCGGATAAAGCCCTGGGCGGCCAGTTGGAGCCGTTCTATCGCGGCCAGTTCATCGCCAATGTCAATTCGGACATCAAGAGCTTTGCCGACTTGAAGGGCAAGACCTTCTGCTTTGTGGATCCGCTTTCTACGTCAGGGTATATCGTGCCGCGCATCGTTCTGGCCGCCAACGGCATTAATCCGGATACGGACTTCAAAGCGACCCAGAACGCCGGTTCGCATCCGAATGTCGCGATCGCCGTGTACAAGGGCGATTGCGATGCAGGCGTGACCTACATCAACGTGCTGACGGATCAGGCCACCAACCTGGCCGGCACGTATCCTGACATCACCCAGAAGGTGATTGTCTTTGCCGACACGGACCGCATCCCCAACGATGGAGTCCAGTACATCAAGACCCTGGATCCCAAGCTTCAGGCGATCACGACCGAGGCCCTGCTCGCCATGTCCCAGGATCCGGGTGGGAAGGCCGTGCTGGGCAAGTTATATGCCATCAACGCCTTCCAGCAGATCGACCCATCCTTCACGATGTACTCCGATTTCGCTGCAGTTCTCCAGAAGGCTGGCGTTGATCCCTCTTCGCTGATCAAGTAAACCTCAGCCAGGCCTGGCAGGTGTGCAGACACCTGCCAGGCTTTTCTTTTCTCTCACAGGACATGTTAAGAGTCGAGAATCTCACCAAGGTTTATCCCAACGGAACGCGGGCGCTCAAAAACGTCAGCTTTGAAGTCAAGGACGGCGAGTTTCTGGCGGTGATCGGGCTGAGCGGATCGGGCAAGTCCACCCTTCTGCGCTGCATCAATCGTCTGATCGAACCGACCTCGGGCAAGGTCTACTGGGATGAGCGCGATGTCACCGCCGCGTCTGCCGCCGAGATGCGCACCATCCGCCGGCAGATCGGCATGGTCTTCCAACAGTTCAATCTGGTGAGGCGTTCCTCCGTCATGACGAATGTGCTCACGGGCCGGTTGGGATACGCCAATACCATTTCGAGTTCCTTGCATCTTTTTTCTGCGGCGGATCGGCGCAAGGCGTTCGTCAGCCTCGAGCAGGTCGGGTTGGAAGACAAGGCCGATGTGCGCGCCGATTCCCTTTCGGGCGGCCAGCAGCAACGCGTCGGGATCGCCCGCGCCCTGATGCAGGACCCGAAGCTGATTCTGGCCGATGAGCCGGTGGCTTCGCTCGATCCGGTCCTGGCGCATTCCATTCTCAAGTATCTGGAACAGCTGAACAAGGCCCAGGGCATCACCGTCCTGTGCAGCCTGCACTTTCTGGATCTGGTTCACCGCTATGCCAGCAGCGCCATTGCTTTGAAGGATGGCGAACTGGTCTTTCAGGGGAAGCCGATCGAGATCGACGATGCCAGATTCAAAGCGATCTACGGACAGGAGGCCGAACGCGTCACCATGATGTAATGACCGTTCCGCCTTGAAGATCCGTCATGACACCCTCCAAGCAGACTTTGTCTGCGGCCTCCAACTCTTTCTTGTTCATCATCCTGTCCCTGCTGATCCCGGGGCTGGGCCAATTCTGGTTGAAGCGCTTCGGACGCGGCGCGCTGATCTTTCTCAGCGCGTTGATTCTGGGACTGCTGGTCAACTGGTCGCTGGTCCATCAAAATATTGGAAAAGTGACCTTCGGGCACTTGGCCACGAGCTGGTTGTGGCTTCCGTTCATCTTGTTCTGGATCTGGAATGTGCTGGATGCCCGGGCCCTGGCCGCGGGCAGTCCGCTGCGGGTGTCCGGGGGACTTGTCTTTGCCGCGATCATTCTTTATGTAGTCGCCTGGAACGTCGCGGATGTCAGGATGGACCGGCTGATCGCGCGTTTCGGCGACGCGCGCACCGTGGCAACCAACCTGCTCAATCCCGATATGATCACCATCACCATCAACGGCCAGGATGGGATCTGCGCCTGGAACTGCCTGTACACGTATCTCGGCGATAAACTGGCGGGAAAACCCGTCCCCGGTCCGATCCGCCTCAGCGACAACCTGCTGACCATTGTCGGCCAGATCAAATCTGTTCCCGCCCCCAAGTGGGAGATCGGGCTTGGGCTGGCCGCGCCCGCGGGCAGGGTCAACACGTTTGCGGCCGGCACCATGCTCGAAACAATTGCCATGGGGCTGATGGCGACCATCTTCTCGACCATCCTGGCAATCCCGATCAGCTTCTTTGCGGCGCGCAATATCATGTCGCATCTCCCCGGCGGGACCGCCATTTATTATGTGGCACGCGGCATCCTGAATGTGGTGCGCGCCGTGGATACGATCGTATGGGGACTGATCGTCATCGTTTGGGTCGGCTTGGGAGCCTTTGCCGGTGTGATCGCCCTGACGATCCATTCCGTAGCCGCCCTGGGCAAATTATTTTCTGAAGAGATCGAGCATATTGATCCGGGCCCGGTGGAGGCCGTGAGCGCCACCGGCGCCAATTTGCTCCAGACGATCCGCTATGCGGTGTTCCCGCAAATCGTCCCTTCGTTCCTGGCTTACTCGCTCCTGCGCTGGGACATCAATATGCGTTCGGCTACCGTGATCGGATTTGTGGCCGGCGGAGGGATCGGATTCTTCGTCGTGGAGACCGTCCGCATGGGCGGTTATCAGCAGTATGCGACCGCGCTCTGGGCGGTGGCCATCGTGATCATCGTCGTGGACTATATCAGTGAAAAGTGGCGTGAAAGCATTTTGAAGGATCAACCCCCGGTGGAGGCGGGCAGGAAGCGGGCCTTTCACAGCAGGCTGCGGCTGGCGTTTTACGTTATCCTCGGCGTGCTCGCTTTCGTTTACTGCTGGAATCTCAGCGCGATCAGCCTGAGGGATTTGTTCAGTCCCGGCTCCAATTTCGGCAGGCTCATCAAGGATTTTGTGTCGATCGATCTCTCGTCCAATGTGCTGCAGCCAACGATCCAGCAGATGTTGGTAACGATCTTCCAGGCGCTGCTCGCGACCACCCTGGGAGCGCTGGTCGCCCTGCCCTTTGGCTTCCTGGCTGCCAAGAATCTGACCGGGACCAGTCCGCTCTCCGTCTGGTTGTATTACATTTCCAGGGCGGTGTTGAATGTCCTGCGTTCGATCGAAGCGCTCCTGTATGTCGTCATCTTTATTTTCTGGGTGGGCATCGGTCCGTTTGCCGGAATGCTGGCGCTGGCTGTAACCTCCTTTGCATTGATCGGCAAGCTGTTCTCGGAAGCCATCGAAAACATCGACACCGGCCCCATCGAGGCCATCAATGCGACCGGCGCAGACCGCCTGCAGATGATCGTGTACGCGATCCTGCCCCAGATCACGCCGCCCTTTATTTCCTATCTGCTCTACCAGTGGGATATCAACGTCCGGATGGCGACCATCATCGGCTTCGCGGGCGGCGGCGGGATCGGCTTGACCCTCACTACGTACTTCGGTTCGCTCCAATATCATAAAGCGGGAACGGTCGTGGCCTTCATTGTGATCGTGGTCGCGGTGATGGACTTTGCCAGTGCCAAGTTGAGGCAGGTGCTGATCTAGTCGCTGCCCCCTTTCGATTCGTTGGTAGAATCGGGGAAATGCTGAAACAAGCCTGGAAGGTCATTCGGAACATGATCATCGTCCTGACGGCGGTCGGGCTGCCTGCCCTGCTCCTGCCGCGCCTCATCACGATGATCTACAGCGCGAGCCGC